>CANCKG010000109.1 GCA_947378515.1 Gammaproteobacteria bacterium
CAATCAACATCACGTGATCGACTATTTTCAAATGCCCACCAATGGCTGAAGCACCTCCGATCATGCAATGACCACCAATATCGGCACTGCCGGCAACGGCGGTACACGCGGCAATCACTGTATGAGCACCCACTTTGACATTGTGACCAATTTGAATTTGATTATCGAGTTTTACACCATTGGCAATCCACGTATCATCCAAGGCCCCGCGATCAATCGTGGTATTGGCGCCGATTTCGACATCATCACCGATGACTACTTTACCCAATTGGGGGATTTTTTCAAACCCTTCAGCATGCGGCGCAAAACCAAAACCATCGCTACCGATAACCACCCCACTGTGCAACAGACAACGGTTACCGACAGTAGTGCCAAAGTATAACGTCACCCGCGGCGCTAATTCGCTCTCATCGCCGATAACGCACGATTCCCCTAAAAAACCGTGTGCACCAATAACGACACCATTGCCAATGGCACACTGGGCTTCGATCACAGCATAGGGACCAATCGACACTTCATGCCCTAGTTTCACACTGGGATGAATCAACGCAGTTGGATGAATGCCGACGTGTGCTTTGGGTCGGCGCCAAAACAACTGAGCAATTTTAGCATAGGCCAAATAAGGATTTGCGACAACTATCGCATTTACGCCTGGATAAATCGCTAAATCCTTGATCGCTAAAATAACTGCACCGGCCTGCGTCGCGGTTAATTGGGCTTGGTATTTAGGGTTATTATAAAAACTTAACTGCGCCTTCGTTGCTTGCTCTAAACTCGCTAAACCATGCAGGATAACGCTACTATCACCATGCACCGTCCCACCCACATGATCGGCCAGCACCCGCAAATTATAATGCACTGAAGTCGTGGTCATAAATAAATCCTATTGTTGACTCAACGCTTGTAACACTTGATTGGTAATATTCAACCGATCCACCACATAAGGCACATTATCGCCTTGCAACACTAAATCAAAATGTTGTTGTTTAGCAATATCATTGACGATCATCGCAATTTGACTCAATAATTTTTGCATCGCACTGCTTTGTGCCGTATCTAAATCTTGTTGAAACGAGGTGATCATCGCTTGCAAATTAGCCCGTTCGGTGACAATTTTATCGCGTAAGGCATTGCGATCGGCGTCGGTCATTTGCCCACCATCTTTTTGTAGTTTATCTTCATCGACTTTTAAACTGGTTTGAAAATTAACGATTTTCACTTCACGTGGCTTAAAAACTTTAGTCAATTGACTGTTAATTTCCGCTATTTGTGGTGATTTTTGAATCGTGGTGCGAACATCGATCACGCCTATTTTTAACGCCGAGGGAACAGCACTGGTGGGCACCGCAGTTACCATTGGGGTAATAGTCGGCTCAACCGCCATTGCCAACAAGGGACTCAACACCAATACACTAACTGCTAACAAACGACGCAACATGATGAAACTCCTAAGATAGGTAAAATAAGACTCGGGTCAGATTATAACATTAACTATGAGCCTTTTTTATGCACCAGATAACCAGACGTCGGCTTTACGTTTAGCAAACATGCCACAATCCACCACCCCTGGCAAAGCTTTGAACGCCGTTTCAACCGCTAATGGATCGCTACAATCCACTTGGTAGCAATCGATGATTACATTACCATTATCGGTCACAAAACCCACCCGATATTCAGGAAAAGCACCCCATTTAACTAAAGCTCGAGCCACAAAACTCCGTGCCATCGGAATGACTTCAACGGCAATCGGAAAACGCCCCAATAATTTAACCTGTTTACTGGGATCGGCAATACAAATAAATTGTGCGCTAGCGGTCGCTAGAATCTTTTCGCGCGTGAGTGCACCGCCACCACCTTTAATCATCTCTAAGCGATCATTAATTTCATCAGCACCGTCGATATACAAATCAATTTTATTGACATCATTCAATTCCATCAACGGTAAGCCCAATGCTTTCAAAGCCTTAGCCGTGGCGACTGAACTGGCAACCACCCCTTCGATACGGTGTTTATATGCACTTAGCGCTTCGATAAAGTACGCGGTTGTAGAACCGGTACCGACACCGATAATTTGCCCATCGCGAATATAATCGAGGGCTTTGATTGCTGCGGCTTTTTTAGCGTTTGTCATGGACTTCCCTATTATAATGATCGACTCAAGATCGTCTTCAAATACGTTACTAATGCTTCGCCCGACGGTGGCAAGGCCATCAGCAAACGTTCTAATTCTTGCGCTAAGCGTTTCAACACTGTTTTTGCACCCGCTAAACCTAAGATCGCCGGGTAAGTGGGTTTGGCTAATTCGGCATCGCCACCTTGTTGTTTGCCACGATCATGGGTTGGAATTTCAACATCAAAAATATCATCTTGTATTTGATACAGTAAGCCAAACAAAGCTGCAATCTGCGTAATATTTTGCGTCAATTTCGCTGATGCAGTGCCACACTGCAAACCCATCACCATTGAAGCGCTGATTAAAGTGCCGGTTTTCAAAGCATGGATCTGATCTAATTGGTTTTGCGTCAATGTTTGCCCTACGGCCGCCAAATCCAGCGCTTGCCCACCGGCCATCCCATCGGCACCACAAGCTTGCGCCAATAGACGAATTAACGCCAAGGCATTGATCTGTGCTGAATCTGCTAGGATTTCAAAAGCCAGCGCTTGCATCGCATCACCCGCTAAAATCGCCAGTGCTTCACCATAGACTTTATGGCATGTCGGCAAACCGCGCCTTAAAGCATCATTATCCATTGACGGTAAATCATCGTGCACTAAGGAATAAGCATGAATAATTTCGACCGCCACAGCTGGGCGATCCAAACTTTCTAACGGCGCATTCACCGCTAAACCTGACAAATAAACCAACATCGGACGCAAGCGTTTACCGCCGTTCATGACAGCATAATGCATCGCATGGGCAATCGCACTATCGGTAGTTTTGGGTAAGAAATACGCTAATTGTTCGGCGCTGCGGTGTTTTAGCGTGTTGATGACAGTCATTCCACCCATCCTTCAAAAGAATCACGCTCTTGCCCACCTTGATCACGTTCTTTTTTATCCAGGAACTCTGTCGGCACATCCGTACCTTTGAGTACCGATAAAAAATCATCCCATGATGTTGGCTTTTGCGATGAAATTTTTACATCATTTATTTCCGGCATCAAAAATACCTCTTTGCACGAATTGACCCGTATTGTAACGGATTTCTCTTTAAAAAAAGCCAAAAAAAACCCTCACTAAGAACTTATCTTAGCAAGGGTTTGATCAATCATTTTATGGAGCGCTTACAGCCCACAAAATGATTTAATAACGGTCTCTTTTTACCGGAGCGGAACTTTTAGGCCGCGAGGGTTTTGAAGCACCGGTACTGGCACTCGCATCTCTTGGCTTATAACGACTCGCGCCGGTCGTAGCATCCGAATAACGTGGCTTATCTTTTGCTGGCGCACGGTTCCCTTCGCGATCGCCACTGGGTCTTGCCCGATCGCCAAAACGATCTGAACCCGAACTGCGATTGCGATCGCCACCACGGCTATTGCCGCTGCGTGCTTTAGGCGCGGCATCGGTCGCATATTTACCGACTGGGATTTCACGTAAATTGTGAATCGGTTTTTCTTTTTGCACTAAATACGCTAAGGCTGAGGCAATATCCAACATCGATATTTCATCATTCGCCGTCATTTGTTTTAACAGTGCACGTTGGGCTTCAAGATTGGTTTGCACGATAAGGCCACGGATTTTATCCATGAAATCCGTCGTACGTTTGCTCGTTACTTTATCAACGGAAGGTGGATCAATCATCGGGATTGTTTGTCCAATAGTACGTTCAATGAGGCGTAAAGCAGAGCGTTCGCGCGGCGTTACAAATAAGAGTGCTTTACCAGAGCGACCAGCGCGACCGGTACGGCCGATACGATGGACGTAGGATTCGGGATCGGTTGGAATATCGTAGTTAATAACATATTCCATCCGTTCCACATCCAAACCACGCGCAGCTACTTCCGTCGCCACAACAATATCGATATCACCGCGTTTGATTTTGGCAATGACTTTTTCACGTTGGGCTTGAGCAATATCACCATTCAAAGCGGCAACTGAATAGCCACGTGCTTCTAGCTTATCAGCCAATTCAACCGATTCTACTTTGGTGCGCACAAAAATAATCG
>CANCKG010000110.1 GCA_947378515.1 Gammaproteobacteria bacterium
TTTTCAGGATTAGCTTTTTACATCTATTGAACCTGGATAGCTGTGAAGCTGTTTAGATATGGTTGGCAGGAGCCGTATGAATCGAGAGGTTCACGTACGGAGTCTGTGAGAGGCTGGTGGTGAAATCCCACCGGCCTACTCGACAAAGTTAGCTGCTCCTGTAAAATGTAACCATCAAAAATGGACTTATTGACTAAATGATCAGTTTTAAATGGCGGCATTTCCAAAAATCCTTGATTCTATTGGCTATACGTTGGTACTTGTTGTCAGTGGTAGAGATCCGCGGATAAATGGCGAAGGAATATGAGGGCAAAAAACCGCGGACTAATCGGGTAGTGAGCTTAAATTAGTCCGCGGTGTGATTATTTTAGTATCATCGTATTACTTTTGTTTCTTTACCGTCTTAACTTTTTTCACCTTGGCTTTTTCGAGCGCTTCTTTTAACCGATAAGAATCGGCTTCGATATTATGAATTTCAGAATGATGAATTAATCGATCGATCATCGACACGACACAAGCGGCACTCGGGAAGACTTCGCCCCAATCACTGAAGGCTTTGTTGGTCGTAATGAAGGTCGACTTTTTTTCATAACGCTGTGAAATAAGTTGAAATAACATATCGGCGCCGCGCGCGGAAAATGGCAGGTAACCAACTTCATCAATAACCAACAAATTCGGTTGAATGTAGTGCTTGAGACGCTGCCGTAAGCTTCGGTCTGAATCTTGCGATGTTAAATCACCCACCAATTGCGCGGCGGTGACAAACATCACGGTGTAGCCTTGCATAACCGCTGTGTACGCAACGTTGCAAGCAATCATCGATTTCCCCACGCCATTGGGACCGCAGAGAATGATATTGATCGCATCGGTCATGAAATCCAACTGGAGTAAGTGCTCAATTCCTTCTCGATCACACTCCTTGGGCCAGTCCCAATCAAATTCACTTAAGGGTTTGAAGCGCCCTAATTTGGCCGCCGTCAAACGGCGATTAAGGCTGCGCTCTGCGCGCTCTTGCTCTTCCCATGTCACTATGGCAGTTATACTTTCTTTATCAACCACTTCGTCCCAGTGGGCGGCGATTCCGTGTAAATTGAGGGCGTTAACGCGGGCCAGTAAGGTATCGATTAGCATTGTTTTTTCCAAGGATTCAACGTGATGAGGTTTTTTCTGGTTCTTGCAATTTTGCATAATTTTTTAAATCATGCGGTCGAATAACTTGTTTATTGATCCGCGGATCATCCACCAAGGTAATCGGAATACTCGGCGCCACGCCTTGCTCTTCACGACGTATCTTCAAATAATGCCGGACGGTATTGGGATGCGCCGCATCACGACTGAGTGCATAGCGCACGCCGAGTTCTAACTCGGATGCGCCATATTGCTCCAGTAGACTGAGCAAACCTTTGACAATGGTGCTTAAGACATACGCATGTTCAAACGCTTTAATGAGAAATGCGCTGGCTGAGGGAATAAGCGCCGATAAATGATCCTGACCCTGATGATGACTTGCTTGAGCTTTACGCTGAACTAAGGCTTTGATGTGACTGAGGTTTTCGATCTGTTGGCCTTTATCATAACTGCGTTGATGACGAGCTATTTCTTGACCTTTGGCATCGAGAATAGTAATTTCATCAGGTGCACCGATCACCGTCAACATCCGCCTGACTTGCGTATGGGGCACTGAATAATCATTTAAATCAAACCGTGCATAAGGTGTTTTACCAATCGATACTTCAACGCGTTCGTGCGTGGCATAAGGGTTAGCAGGCAAACTGAGCAAGTGCTTTTGTTCTGCGGCAAAGACTTCTTTGACCGAATAGGTTTTATCTTCTGGGCAGGGTCGATCTTGTGACCAACCGTTACACCAGAGTGTTGCTTGCGCATTTAAATCATTCAAATCGCTCCACGTGCGGGCAGCAAAGAAATGATCGCGGATATACCGAATCGCCCGCTCGACGCGGCCCTTTTCATTGCCGCGCGCCACGGCCACCGGCCTCGGTTCATAACAATAATGTCCGGAGAATTTTAATAATTCAGGATGAAAGCGAATAGCATCACCCATACGCTCTAGCACCGCCGATTTTAAATTATCATACAACAGCACTTTGGGAATGCCGCCAAAAGCCTCAAAAGCGGCCACATGACCGCGTAAGAAATTAGCCATCTGCGCATTTTGAAAGAACTGCAGAAATATTTTGCGTGAATAACTTAACACCATGACAAAAGCCATCAATGGGCGGCGAGCTTTGCCAATTTCGATATGGCCAAAATGGCCCCAGTCGACTTGTGCTTGCTCGCCCGGCAAAGTGCGTAACCGCAAAAAGGCTTCAGCACAAGGTTTAGGGCGATTAAGTGAAATCAAATAACGGAAATGATCGGGCCCGCCGGCATAACCGCGTTCACGCACCATTTGATATAAACGACTGGCAGTCAGCGTTTTGTATTTGGCTAACGTTTCCAAAATAAACGGCAAATAGGCATCAATCAATGAGCTTTGTGAATGAGTCGATGTTTTTGGCACGACCGTTAATACGCGCGTGACCGCACTATGGTGAACCGATAATTGTTTGGCAATAGTGCCAACTTTCCATTTTTCAACGAAGTGAAGGCGAAAAATATCCGCCTTGTTTTCAGGTGATAGGGTCATTTTTATTACTCCGTTATATTTAAGGGCCAAGCGCCATCGATGTGCGCAACACATAGCCTGCAAAACGGCGTGAGCCATTAAGAAAACCACGGCGTGTTAAGTCATTCGCTTTTTTGCCACAAAAATCACATGAAAACGTAAGCGATCCGACAAGCACAGCTATTAATTAGTAATTAAACTTGCGATAGTAATGCTTTCGAAATCGCGAGGTATCAAATGAAGCCTGAATCAGTTAATATCCCCGAAGGTCCACACTTTAAAACCAAAACTTTTTGGCAACAACATATCGCGCTACATAAGGCCAGTGGTAAGACACGTGCAGCTTATTGCCGTCTTAATCAACTTAATTATGACAGCTTCGGTTATTGGGTAAAGAAAGGCTTGCTTCAATCTCCACCTCTTATCGCTGTTAAAGTAAAATCCGAAGTTGTAGCGTTAAAACAAATGACTCTGTGCACTTTGCAATTGGCGAATGGATGTTTTTTGCAAATCCATGACCAGCAAGCGCTGTCTTATGTTTTAGAACGGTTTAGCTAATATGCTGCTATCTTTTAATGCGCCAATTTGGCTTTATCCGCAACCCATTGATTTTCGAAAGCAAATGGATGGGTTGGTAATATTGGTTGCTGATCATTTGCAAATGAATCCTACATCAGGGCAATTATTTTTATTTCGAAATCGCACTGCTAATAAAATTAAATTTTTGTGGTGGGATAACAACGGATTTTGGCTATTTTACAAACGTTTAGAGAAAGGTCGATTTCAATTTCCAGGATTAAGTAATCAACCCATTGAGCTTACTCGTGATCAGTTAGGTTGGTTGCTATCAGGCTTGGATTGTCTAAAAAAACCTGTATTATCAAAGGTTTCAGCGAGTAATTTCTTTTAAAAAAAGTAAATTACTGCTTATATCATAGTATAATTAACACAATCCTCTTGTATCAAAATGTTAATTTAATTATGACAATTGAAGAGATTATAATTAACCACGGAATTGAAGTTCAGTTTTTAAAAACTGAATTGAGTAATGAAAAAAAACGTTGTGAACAATACGAACAAGCGTATGATCAATTGCAACGGCAAGTACAAGAATTACTAAGAAATCGTTTTGGAAAAAAATCCGAACGTTTTATAGATCCTGAAAATAATCAACTTGATTTATTCCAAGATAACGCTACGTTATTCGTTTCTGCCGGTTCCGCAGGACTCATCATTGAAGATGAAGCTACAACTCCAGTCAGGTCGTGCAAGAAGAAAACCTCCTCAAAAAAAGAGTTGCCACGGCGTATTGAAATCATTCATGTAAACGATAAAGATAAAATTTGTAGCTGTGGTGCCTGCAAAACCATTATTCGTTATGAAATCAAAGAATTATTACATTATCAGCCAGCTGTTTTTGAAATACTTGAGCAACGTCGTGAAGTAGCGGCCTGCCCCAAGGGCTGTGATGGTGAAATTATTACCGCACCTGCGCCACTACAAGTATTGCCT
>CANCKG010000111.1 GCA_947378515.1 Gammaproteobacteria bacterium
AGCTGGTTTGAAACCCCGCCCTTCAGGGCGGTAGGAGCACCGTACCTCGGCCTACGCCTAAGGTTTCACAAGGTGCGGACTTGTTCGATTTGCACACCTCTTCCAAGTCTAAAACACTCCGACCTAAAGGCCGGAGACTTTCTTGCTGAAAATTCCTAACGAATGAGGTGGATCGATTCAATCATTAATTGCAAGCTTTGCCGATTTTGAAAGTCATTGATAGCTAAACGGTAAGCGATATGCACTTTGTGGGCATGGTAATTGGGCCACGTATTGACATCCACATTGAACGCAATGCCATTGAGTGTGGTGCCGTCATCCAATGCTTGCAGCGTGCATTTTAAATGTTTAGCGCCGACAATTCGCTGATCGATTAATTGAAACACCCCATCGAATAACGGTTCGGCAAAGGCGGAACCATAAGGGCCTAAGCTGGCAATAGCATTGGCCGTGGCTAATTGTAATAAGGGCGCGGCTAGTTCACCATCACTCCATAAAGTACTGGCAATTTGTTCTTTGCTAAAGCATAACGCCAATTCGCTATGAAAAGCTGTGCTAAAGGCGTCGTACTGCTCAGGTTTTAAACTTAAACCGGCGGCCATCGCATGACCACCAAAATGATCGATTAGCGCTGGATTCTTAGTGGCGATACGATCCAGTAAATCACGGATATTTAAACCAGCTACGGAACGGCCCGAACCTTTTAAATCGCCATTATCCACTTTAGCAAAGGCAATGGTGGGGATAGCATAGCGATCTTTTAAGCGCGCGGCGATAATCCCCGTAACGCCTTGATGCCAATGTGCTTGATAGAGGCAAATGCCTAAGGTGGCTTGTTTGGAGTCAAGCTTTATGTTCTCTAAGACGTGATAAGCTTCTAATTGCATCGTCGCTTCGATGGTACGCCGTTCAATATTGAGCGTATCTAGCTGAGCTGCTAAGGCTTGCGCTTCGCTTAAAGATTCGGCAAGTAGACAATTAATGCCGAGCGACATATCTTCTAAGCGACCGGCGGCATTTAACCGCGGCGCGACAATAAAACCCAAATCGGTCGCTTGTAATTGAGCGGGGGTTTTTTTGCCTAGGGCGATTAATGCACTGATGCCAGGATGACACTTACCGGCGCGAATCCGTTGCAAACCCTGATAAACAAGGATTCGATTATTATGATCGAGTGGCACCACATCGGCGACAGTTCCCAGTGCCACAAAATCCAGGAGGGTCGCTAAATTTGGTTCGGCGATAGCTTGATTGGCAAACCAGTTGATAGCACGTAAGTGACTGCGTAAGGCTAACATTACATAAAAAATCACTCCGACGCCGGCAAGATTTTTACTCTGAAAGCTATCGCCAGGTTGATTAGGATTAACAATCGCCGCCGCATCAGGCAATTCACTACCGGCTAAGTGATGATCCGTTACCAAGACTTGAATACCGGCCGCATTGGCGGCATTGACGCCATCGATACTGGCAATGCCATTATCCACCGTGATGAGTAAGTCGGGCTTAAAAACAAGTGCCGCCTCGACAATTTGCGGTGTCAAACCATAACCGTATTTGAAGCGATTGGGTACTAAGTAATGCACATGCTTAGCCCCTAGAGCTCTTAAGGCACTGACGGCCACGGCGGTACTGGTGGCGCCATCGGTATCAAAATCACCGATAATCACTATGCATTGCTGCCGTGCCAAGGCGGCGACTAATAACGCGACGGCATTGTCGATATCTTTTAATTGCTTAAAGGCTAATAATTGGCTTAAGGAAAGGTCGATCCTGTCATCAGGATCTAAATGACGGTGGGTTTTAATCGCTTGGGTTAATTCAAGGATCGAGGTTAAAAGCGCGCGATCATCACGAAAACGGCGAATCGTTTTGTTAACCGCTTTCATGGTCGGAGATTTTAAATCAGAAACAGCCAAGGGGTCGGGACTCCAAGCAGATAAAATAAACCTAAAAGATAGCAGATTGTCCTTTCAAAGTATAGAATGACTGTCTTTGTTTGTCACATTCAAGGTATTCACATGTTGTTGGCCGCTGATATCGCTTTTCTCAAAGCCTTCTTTTCTGATCAGAGCCCACTTAAAGCCAGCATGGCCAATTTTCGGCCGCGAAAAAGTCAGCTTGATATGGCTTTGGCAATCGTCGATGCCATTAACAACCAACAGCATTATTTAATCGAAGCGGGTACTGGGACGGGTAAAAGTTTTGCCTATGCATTGCCCGCATTATTAGCACACAAACCGATCATTATCAGTACCGGCACCAAACATTTGCAAGATCAATTGTTAGAAAAAGATATGCCAATTTTATTGCCCCTGCTGCCACGGTCACCCAAAGTCGCCCTGTTAAAGGGGCGCAATAATTACCTGTGTAAACATCGCTTGAATCTGCAGGTCGCCGAAGGCCATTTTCAATTCGGCCCGCACCGCGAAATATTTCAACAAATCGTGCGCTGGCACAAACGTACCGAGAATGGCGATTTAAATGACCTTGCCTCGCCATCCGAACAGACACCATGGTGGCCGGCGATCACCTCGACTTCCGATAATTGTTTGGGTAAAGAATGCCATGAGATTGGCGAATGCTTTGTCTATAAGAATCGCAAAGCCGCTTTGGAAGCCGATGTGGTGATCGTCAATCACCATGTGTTGTTAGCCAATTTAGCACTACAGCGCGATGCTTTGGGCGAATTATTGCCACAAGCCGCTGCCGTGATTGTCGATGAAGCCCATCAATTAGTCGATTTAGTGCCGCAATTTTTCAGTGAAACGCTCTCAAGCCGGCAACTCAATGAATTAATTCGTGATACCGATGCTGAACAATTGGTAGTCGGAGGCGATATGCCCGAATTAAGCGCCTTATTACAAACACTGTTGAAATTAATCGCGGATTTTAGACTCTGTTTTGGCGAGGGTTCCCACAAACACTTATGGTCAGAGCGCCCCAATCCGAGTGTGATTAACGCGGCTAATCAAGCATTATTATCGGCGCTTGAGCGTTTAGGGACTTATCTCAATACGGTGGCTGAACGCAGTAAGGGTTTGAGTAATTGCGCCGAACGGGCAGTTAAGCTCAGTTTAGCGTGGAAGAGCTTAACCTGTGACGTGGCAACCGAGGAGGTAGCGCATTGGTATGAAAGCTATAAAACCAATATTCATATTACCAAGACACCCTTAAAGATCGGCGATCAATTTCAAAAAGCTTTATTAGCGATGGCGGATAGTTGGGTATTTACCTCGGCCACCTTGACCATCGATCAACAGTTTCACTATTTCGAACAGCAATTGGGTTTAGCATCGATCAAAACGCTCTTACTCGATAGCCCCTTCGATTATGCTGCTAATGCCCTATGGTATGTGCCAGCGCATTTGCCAGAACCGAATGCCGCGCATTACCCCGATGCTTTTTTGACCGTGGTGCGTGACGTGGTGAGCCTATCCCACGGCCGCGCCTTTGTCTTATTCACTAGCCATAAAGCGCTGCAACACGCTGCTATAGCTTTAAAAGATTTGCCATACCCGTTGTTAATTCAGGGACATGCGCCTAAACAAGTCTTGCTCAATCAATTTCGGCTGGAAGATAATGCTATTTTATTGGGCACGCAGAGTTTTTGGGAAGGGGTCGATGTTCAAGGGGAAGCGCTGTCTTGCGTGATCATCGATAAATTACCGTTTTCGGTGCCGAATGACCCGATCCATTTGAGTCAAATCAGTGCGTTGACTGCGCGTGGTAAAAACGCGTTTAGCCATTATCATTTGCCGCGCGCTGTGATAACCTTAAAACAAGGGGCTGGTCGCTTGATTCGTGATCAATCCGATCGGGGGGTATTGGTCGTTTGTGATGTGCGTTTAATTACCCGTGGCTATCGCAGTGCGTTTATCAAGAGTTTGCCACCCTTCAAGCGCACCCGCCAATTGCAGGATGTCGCAGAATTTTTTAAGCAAACCTTAAGCTAAAGCAGTATAAGCTAATAACAACTGTATTGATTATGAGGATAGGGTGATGAATAAAGAAGCGATTATCCTGGCATTGAAAAACATAATTATCGAAAAAGATTGTCTTTCAGAAGAACAAGCAGTTATTAATCGTTTTATTAGCCTTTTAAATCGGGTTAGCGCTAAAGATACTG
>CANCKG010000112.1 GCA_947378515.1 Gammaproteobacteria bacterium
AATTGGTGCATGTCATGGGTGCGCAGTTGAATTTCAACGGGTAAACCACCCGGACCCACCACAGCAGTATGAATAGATTGATAGCCATTGGCTTTGGGTTGGGCAATATAATCGTCGAATTCTTGCTCGATCATCACAAACTGTTGCTGCACTAAATCTAATACTTGGTAACACGCTTCAATACTTGGCAATAAGATTCGAAAAGCATGAATATCAAATAAGTCTTTGACAGTTAGGTTTTTACGCGAAATTTTGCGATGAATGCTATAGATGTGTTTGGCGCGGCCCGATACTTCAAACGGTTGAATGCTAGCACCGGTGACTAAGTGTTCCAGTTGATTCTTCAAATCAAGGATGTAGCTGTCGCGTTCGATGCGCTTTAACTCTAATTGCTTGGCGATAGCTTTATAAGCATCAGGATTGGTAGCACGAAAGGCTAAATCTTCCATTTCCCATTTTAATTGACCTAAGCCCAAACGATTGGCGAGCGGCGCGTAAATACTTAAGATTTCCGTCCCCAAACGTTGTCGTTGACTGGGCTCTAAACGCTGTGATGTCCTTAAGGCATGCAAGCGTTCGACCAATTTTAAAAGTACCACCCGTAAATCCGTTGCCATCGCCAACAGCATTTTTCGACACTTTTCAATTTGCCCTGGACTTTTTTCAAAGGTTGAATGCAATACGCTGACCGCATCCATCCGCTCGGCCCCTTTTAATAAGTGCCCGACAGTGACGCCAAAAAGTGCATTTAATTCACCAAAATCGAGTTCACCATAAGCCCACGTAGGATACAATAAAGCGGCAGCGAGCAAGGGTGCATCGGCTTTTAAGGTTAACAAACTATCGGCAAGGCTTAAGCCTTGTTGCCAGCATGAAATACCGCCTAAGCCGGGCTGGTTAAGACCGACAGCTTCAGCATAATGGGCCGCTTCACTTAAGGCACTGTCCGTTTGTAATTCTGCTGGCAACGCGTTAAGCCACGTGGTGGCATCGATTTGATTTAGTCCTTGCCACAGCGGTTGGGTTGTTAATTTAACCATAGTGTGTGCTCTTAAAAAGGCTTTACAACAACTAAACAGACAATGCCGATCAATAATAGTGTTGGAATTTCATTGAAAAAGCGAAAAAAAAGTGCCGAATGATGATTTTTATCGTGTTTAAAACGCCACCACAGCCAACCACAATAAGCGTGAAAGAAAATCAATAGATATACCAACGCTAGTTTAAGCATCATCCAAGGCGTATGTAGATAATAATCCCACTTTGCTTGCAATAACCACCAACCTAAGCCAAGTGTTGCGATCATAGCTGGCATCATGATGCCAAAATACAAGCGCCGTTCCATGAGCTTAAAGCGGGCGCTTTCGGCTTTATCGGTGAGCGTCGCATGATAAACAAACAGCCGCGGCAAATAAAATAAACCAGCAAACCACGCGACCATTGCAATGATGTGAAAAGCTTTAATCCATAACATGGAATTATCCTAAATACATGCCACCATTGACGTGTAAGGTTTGCCCGGTGATATAACTACTGTCTTTTGAGGCTAAAAATAAAGCCGCATGGGCAATATCAGCAGGCACGCCTAAACGGTCGATGGGAATTTTAGCAATGACCGTCTGTGCTTGTGCTTCCGTTAAGTGATTTGTCATGTCAGTCTCAATGAAGCCTGGGGCAATGGCATTGACCGTAATGTTACGAGCGGCAATTTCAAGGGCCAGAGCTTTGGTGAAGCCGATCATGCCAGCTTTGGCGGCGACATAATTGACTTGACCTGGATTGCCTGTTACACCCACGACCGACGCAATATTAATGATACGACCATAACGCACTTTTAGCATGGGTTTGATCACGAGTTTAGTTAAATGATACAGGGCATTTAAATTGGTATTGATCACATCAAGCCATTCATCTTCTTTCATCCGTAAAAATAAATTATCCCGAGTAATGCCGGCATTATTGATTAAAATGCTGGGATAGCCGTAGTCGGTAGCAATGGTGTCAAATACTTGTTGGCGGGCAGCGACATCGGTGACATCCAGGCAAATGCCGCGACCTAAGGTGTTATTGTCTTTAAACTGGGCGCTGATCGATTCGGCCCCTGATTCGGTCGTTGCAGTGCCAATCACAGTGGCACCTTTCGCTGCAAAATGGGTTGCAATGGCTGCGCCAATACCACGGCTTGCGCCCGTTACTAATACTATTTGGCCGGTGAAAGGCATGAGTTGAATCCTGTGGTTTTTTAAAATCTAAGGTATGCAATGCTCTATTGTACCGGTGGCTTAGGGGCAAAGTATAGCTTTGCCATCCGGTCCTATTAACTGATCGGCTGCATTACGCTGCGTAAGTAACCGTATTCGACCACGGGTATTGATAGTCAGGGCTCTACTGAAGTGCCAATCAGCGTCATGCGGGCAATAATAAAACAAACCGTTGTCATGATTGAGCAAGCCTGTTTTATCAAACGTGAGGGTGCTGCCAGCACGAAAATGTCGCCACTGCAACGTCCCCCGAGACAGCTTTAAACTAACTCGCTCATGAATAGCTGTGTGTGTTAAGGGTTGGGTCAAATCGTGTGGATTACTAAAAATAAGAATGCTATCGCGCCAAGATGTTTGGCAAGTCAAGTGGTCAGCGCTAGGGCAAAGGCTAACAGCTGTTTGGCTTAATAGGGCAAAACTTTGCGCCGTTTGAATCGCTTGAACTAAGGTATTAATCGCCAAGTCAGCTTGGTGGCTTTGCTGGTAATGCCGCCAGCTAGGAATAGCGATTAAGCTCAGAATGCTGATTAGCAGGATGCTAAGGCACAGTTCAATTAAATTAAACGCTCGGTCTTTGTCCGCGTTAAAAGTCAAAAATATCAACCGCATTGGTTGTCGCGGCGTGATCACGTAAGCGACTGATTTCTTGGTCACGCGCTATTTCTGCTAGTTGCGACGCTGATTTATCAGGCCACTGACGATCGAATGCTACGAGAAATCGATCTGTTTCACTAATATAAGCCTTTTCATGTTTGGGGAAAATCATAGGATAGCACCTGAACTGTTAAAGAACGATGGGGTATTATAAAGTGTTAACGAGAAATTCACCATCTTAGTCCAAGCTAATTGGCGCTGACAAATGTGTTCACTTTGTCTTCCAGTGGCTTTTAAGGTATCCTTTTCGTAATCATTAAAAATTTCTTTAAAACTACCGAGCAAAAGCTTGTGCCCCGAATTATTATAGCCCTTAGCCTTAGTTTTCTGTTGTGCCTCAGTTTAAATAGTCAAGCCAGTGAGGCGAGCAACGTTTCACTCTTGCAAGCGCAGCAATTAAACTCACATCCATTAGTGATGGAAGCCAACCAATTAGCGAATAATTTAAAAGCGGCTGAATTACAATACACCGCCACGCAATTAGACGTCAACAATGCGGCATTATCGCTGACACAAGTAAAACAAGTCATTCATAATGCGCAAAAAAATTTGCAAGCCTATCAAGAGCAACAACAAGAATTACGGTTTTTTAACCCGTCAGATTTTACCCGGTTGCGTCAAGCAACGTTGGCTGAGAAAGTGGCCAATCAACGCGCGATTTTAATCATCAATCAGCAACGTCAAAGCATTTTATTAAAAACCCGCAAGATTTTAACGAAACAATTTATGGAAGAAAAGAGTCAACTGGCGATTTTAAATTCAACGATTAAGAATCAACAAAAATTGGTGCAACAAGCTACGATCGAAAAGCAAGTGATTGAATTAAACAAAGCACAAAATTTTTGGTTAAATAAAATTGTCAGTGTGAATAAACGTATTGATACCATCATAAAGCAACCAAACGTGAATAATGACACGGCTTATCAAGCATTAGTAAAAG
The DNA here is from genome assembly GCA_947378515.1 of Gammaproteobacteria bacterium. Lineage (GTDB taxonomy): Bacteria > Pseudomonadota > Gammaproteobacteria > CAISUE01 > CAISUE01 > CAISUE01. Next base: position 3,856 of record CANCKG010000112.1, read on the forward strand.
AATTATTTATCGCGCAGGAAAATAGTAATTTATTGCAAATTCAAATAACTCTGACCCATGATAAGACCCAATTAACCACGTTAAAACCCGAAGAAATTGATGAAACATCCTCGGTGACGAGTTTAAATCAAGAGCGACAAGATTTAGATGATTTGACCGAACAACTTAATCAAACCGAACAATTAATTAGCAGTAAATTAGATTTGTTATCTCAACGACAAGCTAT
>CANCKG010000113.1 GCA_947378515.1 Gammaproteobacteria bacterium
CTGGTTAACCGTTCGAGTAGACCGAAATCACTGTTCGACTGGGACCGAAATCGGTGTTCGACTAAAACCGAAATCAGTGTTCGGGAGAATCCGAAATCACTGTTCGGGTAACACCGAAATCACCGTTCGATTTGCTCCGAAATACACAACCCCTCAAATCCCGTGAATAGTTACATTGATTTTTCTTTGTTCATAAAATTATTCGTAATTTGATTTCTAAAGTGTTAATAATACATTGTCTGCAAAGGCGGGAATCCTTGTATCGCTTCGCCATCCCGCTCGGCTCTCAAGCCAGCCTGCGGTATCCTGCCTTCGTCGCTCGGCGGCAAAAAGCTTACGTTTTTCATTTATCCGCCTCGCCCCACGTCCGTCCCGGACGCGGCTTCGATAGCTCGTGCGCCTCAGGCACCACTAAAAAAGCCACCGCGAGGGTGGCTTTTTTAGTGGTGATTGGTGGAGGCGGCGGGAATCGAACCCGCGTCCGCAAATCCTCAACAGTAAGGTCTACATGCATAGCCAATTATTTGTTTAACAACTATTGCGCCAACCGGCAGGCTTAATAGTTCTGAGTTTGCCAATCGGTTAATCGCATTGGGACAAACAGCCGCTGCGACGATCTTGTGAGATATGACCATATATAATCCTAAGTGCACAAGCACATATAGGCATATGGCCGCTTGCCAGGGTTTAAGTGGCGCAACGTTTGTTAACTTAGGGTGTTATTGCTTACGCAGTAGCAGCCATTAAGAAACAATCGTTGTTTGCAGCGGTACGTACTTTAAGTTTTGCATTTAAAGTTTTTGCAGCGTATTTTACGAGGTGAGCTACATCCTCGGCATGCGCTTAAAGCCTCGATACCCACGTCGAAACCATGTCGCCCCCGGTACAGTGGGATATGTCAATATTATCAGGGATAGCGGCGGATAGCTAGCGACAAAATGTTTTATAATGGACTTTTTCTAGGCTAAAGATCCAATTTCCATGTCAAATAAAACAGTATTAAAAGGTCAAGCGGCTTTCATCACCGGTGCTTCTTCCGGCATTGGCGCCAGTGTCGCGAAACAGCTCGCTGCGATGGGTTGTCGATTGATTTTAGCGGCCAGACGCATTGTTGAATTGGAGCAGCTAGCCACGGAGTTGAGAGCTGAATATAAGCGTGAAGTTTATTGTGCTCAACTGGATGTCAGTGATCAAGTGGCTATTGATCTTGTGATAGCGAATTTACCGGATGACTTTAAGCAAGTTGATATTTTAATCAATAATGCCGGTTTGGCGCTGGATTTAACGCCCCTGCAACTGGGTGAATGCGCGGATTGGGATACGATGCTCGATGTTAATGTCAAAGGGCTGCTGTATATGACGCGAGCGCTGTTGCCAGGGATGATTGCCCGTAATCGGGGTCATGTGGTGAATTTGGGTTCGGTGGCAGGGCATGTTGTTTATCCTGGGGGAGCGGTGTATTGCGCCGCCAAGCATGCGGTAGCGGCCATTACCGAAGGCTTACGGATGGATTTATTCGGCACGGCGATTCGCGTTAGTTCGATTGATCCTGGGATGGTCAAGACCGATTTTTCACGTGTGCGCTTTAGAGGCGATATCGCCCGAGCGGCTGCAGTTTATGACGGGGTAGAAGTATTGCAGCCAGAGGACATTGCCGATGCGATAAGCTATGTCTTGAGTTGCCCACCTCACGTCAATATTAGTCAAATGCTGATTATGCCAACAGCCCAGGCGGCTGCTACCATGGTTAAACGCACTATCTAATCTCTTTTTTATCAAGGATAAGCGCGATTATTTCACCATTCGAGTGCTTTAAGATAAAAGATTCAGCTATACTGCGTTTTTTTTATGAATCCTGGGTTTTGTAATCCCTCGAAATTGTTAACGTAAGCGAAGGTCGCCATTATGACAAAAAACTCTACCCTCAATCTCAGCAATAGCTTAGATTTATTCCAATACGGTGAAGCTTTGGGGCATGGCGAATTACATGTCAAAATGGATCCGGCTTCGGGCTTAAGAGCGATAGTTGCGATTCATAATACGAATTTAGGCCCAGCCTTAGGGGGCTGTCGATTGTATGATTACGATACAACCGAAGCGGCGATCTTTGATGCAATGCGCTTAGCACGTGGCATGAGTTATAAAGCTTCCATCAGTAATTTAAATTTAGGTGGTGGCAAGTCGGTCATAATCAAACCCAAAGGGGCTTTTGATCGCGTTGCGCTGTTTGAAGCCTTTGGTAAATTCATCGATGAATTGGGTGGTCGGTATATTACTGCGGTCGATAGCGGTGTGACGATTGACGATATGGATGTGATTCAACGCCATACTCCTTATGTGGCAACGACATCTTCGCATAGTGAAGGTGGTGGCGATCCTTCGTACTCAACGGCGTTAGGCGTATTTCAAGGCATGCGAGCTGCTGCTAAATTAAAATTAAATCGTGATAATCTCGCCGGTTTGCATGTGGTGATTCAAGGCGCCGGTCATGTCGGCTATCCCTTAGCCAAGCATTTACATGAAGCAGGTGCCCGTTTAACCGTATGCGATATCAGTGCCGCTTCGACCCAACGCTGTGCGGATGAATTCGGGGCAACGGTGGTAGCGCCGAATGATATCTTTACTGTACCCGGGGATATTTTTGCCCCTTGTGCCTTGGGAGCAATTTTGAATGATCAAAGCATTGGCCAATTATCGACTAAAATTATCGCCGGTTCGGCGAATAACCAATTGGCTGAAGCCCGTCATGGGGCAGTGTTAATGCAAAAAGGTATTTTGTATATTCCGGATTATGTCATCAATGCCGGTGGTTTGATTGAAGCGGCGGCGATGTATCAAAATGATCATCCTGAATTGGTCCGTCAAAAAGTCCTGGCACTGTATGATTCGGTGCATGAAATTGCTAAACAAGCACTCGCGACCCATACAGATCCCGCTGAAGTGGCCGATGCCATTGCCGCCGCGCGTATTTATGGCGCATCCCCACTGGCCGCTGCCGCATAAATTTTACGAGAAAACCTCATGACGCAAGAAATTAGTGCCCAATTTTCGATTAGCTTGACGCGTTACTTAGATAATGAAGGACGTATATTAGGCCCTTTGCCAGATTTTGCGAGTGACACCACGGTGTTACATAGTTTATATCGTTGGATGACGTTGACGCGCACCTTTGATTTGAAAGCCATTAATTTGCAACGGACCGGTAAAATGGGCACCTATGCGGCCAGTCTCGGTCAAGAAGCAGTATCTGTGGCGATCGGTCATGAAATGGCGAAGGATGATGTGTTAGTGCCAGCCTATCGTGAATACGGTGCGCAATTTCAACGCGGTGTCACTATGACGGAAATTTTACGTTTCTGGGGTGGAATGGAATCCGGTAATTGCTATGAACATTGTCCCCAAGATTTTCCGATTGCCGTGCCGATTGGGACGCAACCCTTACACGCAGCCGGTGTTGCCGCCGCCATGAAATATCGCAAACAAAAACGGGCTTCAGTCAGTGTGTGCGGCGATGGCGCAACGTCGCAAGGCGATTTTTATGAAGCGATGAATGTTGCCGGTGCCTGGCATTTGCCGGTGGTATTTGTGATCACCAATAATCAATGGGCGATTTCACTCTCACGCAAGAGTCAAACCAGCGCCGAAACTTTAGCGCAAAAGGGTATTGCAGCTGGCATTTCTAGCTTTCAAGTCGATGGCAATGATGTCATTGCGATGTGTGATGTAATGCATAAAGCCTTAGCTCGAGCGCGCAGTGGTAAAGGACCTTCGGTGATTGAAGCCATTACTTATCGCTTGCACGATCATACGACGGCTGATGATGCCGCGCGTTATCGGCCCGTGGCAGAAGTCGAACTGGCCTGGCAAGCAGAACCGATCAAACGTTTGCGTCTGTACATGGAAAGTCTCGGCATCTGGGACAGTAACAAAGAAGCCGCCTTGATCACAGATTGTCAAGCCGAAGTCGATGTCGCGGTACAAGCCTATTTTGTATCAGAAGCGGAACCGGTGACGGCGATGTTCGATTATCAATTTGCCGAATTACCTCATCATTTGGTACCGCAACGCGAAATGGCGCT
>CANCKG010000114.1 GCA_947378515.1 Gammaproteobacteria bacterium
TCGTATCTATTCAGCACTGTGCGCGGGAAACCCGCACGCAGTGCATGTTAAGGGGGAGAATCGCGATTCTCCCCCTTAAAATCCCCCATCGCGTAAGGAGCCACTAGCAAGCTTCTACGTAAAATGTAGTAAATGTGCTGAATAGATACCGATTTTCTTTTTTAAACGCGCATAGCTCTCTGTAGCTAGGATTTTTTTCCTTGCTTCAATCCCTCTAAATCCATATCAATTGCTTGATTTAATTGACGGATCCGTAAATCTTGAGAGTCTTCGTGGGTACGCAACAGCTTTAATGATTCACTAACCTCTTCTCTGGCAGAAACATATCGGCCACTGTGTATTTTATGCTCAATAAGCTGCTCCAGCTCGGGCATTAAAACAATCTTCATTTTGACACTCCGATAAATTAGCCATGTGGGTAAATGATCAACTTCTTCAATAACAAGTTCAACACTTCCTGATACCTAGCTCCTAGTTCCTGAATCTCTTAAGCGTTGGCTTTTGCCAGTCACAAAGCTTGCCCACAGTAATTGCCGCTCGATTACGCCGGCGTCTCCTAAAGTCAATTGACCCGAATAACCCGTAATATTCAAACCGCTAAAACTTTTAGTCGTTAAATAATATTGCGATAAAGCAAACGCATCCATGCCAAAGCCATAGAGACGTAAAGCATCTTCACTGGCATCCGGATATAGTGCCGCAAACGATTGCCGCGCTGAACTTTGATCATCCAATTGCCAGGCAGTACTGGGAAAAATGACACCATTTAATACGGTGTTAGCCGCGACATTCGCTACGCCGCTATAAACAACGGGTAGTGCATAAATACTTGAAGGCTCGGGTTGATTGCGAATAATCGGCACTAAGGCTCTTGCATCGGTAGCGCTGCCCACCAAGAATATCGCCCGTGGTTCAGCTGGATCCATTCCTTCGGCTAATAACGTTTGAATTTGTGAACTAAACTGTTTACTGTCTTGATACGTCGTGGAATTCGTTATCGCCCCCCCTAGCGCTAACCACGCCTTTTCAAAACTCAAGGCAATACTCTGTCCCCATTGACCACTTGGCGCCACGACATAGACTTGATGGTAACCATCGTGTTGCAAACGTAACGCGACCATCTCTGCTTCGGCTTGCGGATCAAGACTAAATTGATAAAAATTGTTTGGCACAGGTTCATCGACCTCAGCCCGATTTAATGCCAGTACTGGCACCGTTAATGTCGCGACCTTAGCCAGTGTCGTTACATCGGCTTTGGTCAGTGGTCCCACAATTAAAGCCGGATTATTCGTAGCGACTGCTTGTTGATAGAGGCTAGTAATATCGGGGGTTTTTTGACTGTCAACAACCGTTAAATTGACACTTTGACTGACATTTGCTTGATAATAGGCATTGAGATAACCATCTCGCACCGCTTTGCCGGCCTTAATAAAATCCCCTTGCAATGGTAGCAATACGCTGACTTTAGCAGGCATAGACGCCACCGCAGTAACCACGGGGGCAGCCGAACGAGTCGGCGCTTGATCGACGCTCAGCGGCACATCGATATTATCGATCGGCACATCGGTTTGATAGCTGGCGCACGCGCTTAACATAGCGCACAGCAATCCTATCAAGCTTAATCGAAAATTCATCGTGTCACCCATATCAAATAGCGTCATTGTAGACTAAAATTAGCCGCTATTCTAATATCGAGAACATGACGTGACAACCGCTTTTGGCACCCTTTATATTGTTGCTACGCCTATTGGCAATTTAAGCGATATCAGTGAACGCGCTCTCAACACCTTAAAAAGCGTCGATCACATCGCCGTCGAAGATACGCGTCATAGCGCGCCGCTACTCAAACAATTTGGCATTCATAAACCCTTAAAAGCATTACATGACCATAATGAACGTCATAGTTTGACCTGGTTCATTAAAGAACTCGAAGCGGGTCACTCGATTGCCTTAATCAGTGACGCTGGCACACCCTTAATTGCTGACCCAGGCTATCACATCGTCAGTGGTTTGCGGAATTTAGGTTTTAGTATCAGCCCCATTCCCGGTCCTTGCGCTTTGATTGCCGCGTTATCTGCCAGTGGCTTAGCAACAGATCATTTTTGCTTTGAGGGTTTTTTATCGGCTAAAACCGCGGCCCGTTTAGCGCAATTAATGGCTCTGGCACACGAACCTTATACGATGGTATTTTACGAAGCACCGCATCGGATTTGTGAAACGCTCGAAGCGATGCAACAGGTCTTTGGCCCTGACCGCATCGTGTGTCTTGCCCGCGAATTGACTAAAACCTTTGAAACTATTAAAACCGGCCCTTTAAGTACGATCATTCCGTGGCTTAAGGCCGATAGCAATCAACAACGTGGTGAGTTTGTCATTGTCGTCGCCGGTGCGCCTACGCCCGACAAGCATGAACTTAGCCTCGATGATCAACGCTTATTAACGCTGTTACGTCGGCAAATGCCATTGAAAGCTGCCAGTCAGTTAGCGGCTGAATACACTGGCAAGAGTAAAAATACTTTTTATGACTTTGGAATCACCCATGACTAATACTTGGCTAATGAAATCCGAACCAGACTGTTTTAGTATCGATGATCTAGCTTCTCGACCCAATCAAACCGAAGCGTGGGATGGGGTGCGCAACTATCAAGCACGCAATATGATGCGTGATCAAATGCGCTTAGGGGATCGGGTATTTTTTTACCATTCCAATTGCAAAGTACCGGGAATTGCCGGGATCGCCGAAATCAGTAAAGTTAGCTTTGCCGATCACACCCAATTTGAACCTGACAGCCAGTATTTTGATCCCAAAGCCACGCTTGCCAAACCCATTTGGTATTTAGTCGAAGTACAGTTTGTCGAAAAATTTAATGCTGTACTTAGCTTAGAGCAGATGCGCCACACGCCGGGCTTAGAGGATATGTTATTACTGCGTAAAGGCAGTCGCTTATCGATCACGCCAGTGACAAATGAACAAGGGCAAATTATTATGAGCCTTGCCTTATGAACCATTACCAACAATTAACCTTTACCTGTGCCGCTGACCAAGCGTCCTTACTTAGCGAATGGCTATCGGAACAAGATGCCATTTTAGCAGTCAGTTTATTAGATGCCGAAGATCAACCCATTTATGAACCCACACTCGATGCCATTACTTTATGGGCAAAGGTCGAAGTCGAAGTGCTATTGAGTGATGACTATCGGGTTGAGCCTTTATTAATCGCTATTACCGCGCAGTTTGGTGCGCTGCCGGCCTATCGTTTAGAGCGCTTAGAAGAGCGCGATTGGGTCACGGAAACGCAAAACCAATTTCCACCCCAATGCTTTAAAGAACGCTTATGGCTCTATCCTGCCTGGGAAACCGTGCCTGATGATCTTAGCCCCGTCTTACGTTTATCGCCAGGGCTCGCATTTGGTACCGGCACTCATCCAACGACGCGGTTATGTTTAACATGGTTAGCCGAGCATATTCATGGCACTGAAACAGTGATTGATTTTGGCTGTGGTTCAGGCATTTTAGCACTAGCAGCACTCACTTTAGGTGCCACTCACGTATCTGGCATTGATCTCGATCCACAAGCCCTCGATGCTAGTCGGTCCAATGCTGAGTTAAATGCTATTATCGACAGCCAATTGCCCCTATTTTTACCCGAAGCGTTTAAACCTAATGCTCAAGTCGATATTTTAATAGCCAATATTTTAGCGCAACCGATCATTAGCTTAGCGGCTAAATTTCATAGCTTCGTCAAACCCGGTGGAATGATCGTACTCTCTGGTATCTTAACCGAACAAATGACCAGTGTTATTAGCGCTTATCACGACTATGCTGCCTTAACGTGCTATGGCAGTGAAGGCGATTGGTGTGCTCTGGCTGGCGTACGCTATTGCTCTGACACCGCCAACAATTCTCGGTGAAGCCTCAAGTCCAGATGCAGCGGCACTTTAAAGATTTTCATTTCGTAGACTTTTGACTATTAAAGCTGATAGCAGTACTGGTTATAGTGGGTTTTCACTGAAAATTGCTGTGACACCGCAGCGTAACTTTACAAGCCAGAACGAATCCGTTAATCTCTAA
>CANCKG010000115.1 GCA_947378515.1 Gammaproteobacteria bacterium
ACTAAAATCAAAATATCCGGTCTCAAGGAACGATAAGCATTCTTGGCAAAGCTCGGCTGTTGATCGACTCGAGAATCGGGATCTACCAAATCTGGATTCGCTTGGCTTAACTCTTTACACTCGTCAATCGAGCGGCGAATCACCCACACCGGTTTACCATGCCAATGCACGGTCAGCATTTCACCGACATGCAAAGCGCTAATATCGACTGTCACGGGTTCATGACTTGCCAAAGTGGTTTTAGATGGCCACAGAGCACTGATAAAAGGCGTAGCGGCAGCAACAACCCCGCAAGCCCCCAAGGTGCAGGCAACCACTTTCAGCAATTTGCGGCGTTCGAGATCAACCTCATTGGGATCAGACATAGTAGAGCACTTGAAAAATGATTGGCTATTCTACCAGAAATGCCCATACCGATCGGACCGAACATTAGTGGCCTGCATTTATTGATTTAATCTCACATAATTAATGCCGCCATTGACCACCCATTATTTAGCTAATAAGTCTAGTTTTCTAGGGCTGGTTTTTTTGGATTTGAAAAATTTTTTCAACAAAAACTGCTAGCCTTAACGTGAGTCTAAAAATAGTTCTCAGGCTTTTAGACTTTAAATTTCTGTATCCAGTCAGCACCTACGCGAGGGGAACCCGCGCTAGTGCAGGTTAAGGGGGAGAATCGCGGTTCTCCCCCTTAACAATCCCCCAGAGCAACAGGAGCCACTGGCGTAGATCTACGCGAGAAATAGGAAAATATGGTGAATGGATACAAATTTCTTAAGCTAACATATGAGGTAACTTAGTTATGAGCAAAAACTTTAGTCAAGTAAAAAATCCATTTGCTGGCGCTGTTTCTTTTGGCTTGGCAGGCGCTGCAGCCGCTGCATTAGGCGCTGTTATTCGCGGTAACAGTGTGCATAATGAAGCAATAACGGTGCTGGTCGGCGGCTCAGTCACCGGAGCTATAGCAGGCACCTTGGGTTGTTGTATTCCTGGCCGGACAAAAGAGGCTCCTTTGACGCTGATGCTTTGTCTTGGGGCATTAGAGTCAAGCTTAGCTTTAGCCGCTGCTCTAACAGCACCACTTCTGGGTGAAACGATTATGCACCTCGGAACGACTTGGAGCACTATCATTATCGATGAGCTTATTGCCAGTGGCGTCATCGTCGGTGGGGTAGTTGGACTAGCCTCTGTAGCAGGTCTTGTCTATGGCTCAACTAAACTATGCCAAACGCTTTATTCAGGCACCCCACCCGTTAGAAGCGCAACGTCAATTGGTTCATTTAGGGGGGGGGACAATGCCGCCAATCCTTTAGACAATTCACTCGTACTACCTTTTCAAAATCAAGTCTAACGCATCCATAAACACGCAGAAAATAGCCTCATCGTAGCGGCTATTTTCTGAACATATGACCACACCACGAGTTCCTCATATCTGCCTAATATACCGCTCGCCATTCAAGATGCGAGCTTTGTGATTTAACGTGTGCCTATGGCGAGCGGTATATCTCTATTTTAGATATATACCGCTCGCACCTTGAGATGCGATGGCTATAGCTTTGTGGCGGCGTAAAATGCTGCATAATGTGATTATCTTATCATTAAACATTTTCTTCTGCTTTATCCATAACGGAAGGTGGCGTGCCGGATGGACGCGGCGAGGTATTAAGCGGCGTGGGACGAAATGCGATGCTACTAGCCATGCCGCCTTCATCACGCTGCTGTGCTATCGCAAAAGCGGCTGAATCCAGTGTTTCAATTAACATATTATCTTTAATAATTTGATAGTGAACTTGATGTCCCATACCGACATCTTGCGTCAAACGTTTCGTGAGAAAGTCCCGCGCATCGCCCAATTGATAAAATGCCGCCACATCATGTAAATGGCTGTCTTGCACCTCATAGCCATGGTTAATCGTCTCTGGCAATAATTGCGTCCCATCGGCATACAGTGCTTCATGCAACAGCGCTCCAGCTTTGGCTTTATTGTATTCTTGAAGACACTGCTTGCGATCAAACAAGCGATAAACAATATTGAGTCGTTGCTGAGCATCGGCTTCAAGACGTGTCGTAATATACGCTTTTGCTTCGGCTAACGCGGTAAAATTAGCCATTAACCGCTCATCGTCGCGGGCATATTGTTGCGTCACTTGGTATTTCATCCCACCTCACCTTTTGCGCTCGTTAATAACATCGTTACCGCTTTGATCCAGCCTTGATGATTACTTAAACGCGTAGCACTAGCCATGGTCGGTAATATTTTTCGATTTGCATGCCAATGCTGGGTCGCATCGGTTAAATCGCGATAAAAACCTGCCCCAATCGCGGCAAGCAAAGCCGCTCCGCTACAACTGGCTTCGGTTACAGGCGTCATTAACAACGGGATCGCCAGCATATCGGCTAAAAATTGAATGAACCAATTATTCACTGCCAAGCCCCCATCGACCCGTAATTCATGAATAGCAAAAGCCACATCACGTTCCATAGCAATTTTAATATCCAACAATTGGTAGGCGACCGCTTCCAACGCGCCGCGGGCAAAATGCGCTTTAGATGTTGCTCGCGTAATGCCATAACACATGGCGCTGATATCGGGTTGCCAATAAGGTGCGCCAAAACCGGTAAACGAAGGCACCAAATAAAAGCCATCATTACTGGTCAAGGACCGTGCCAAGCCTTCCGTTTCAGCCGCAGTTTTAATAAGTCCTAATTGATCACGTAACCATTTAACGGCCGTCCCGGTATTAAACACACTACCTTCTAAGGCATAAGCGCATTCTGAACCCACCTGATAAGCCACTGTACTAATTAAATGACACGTTGATTGAATCACTTGGCTGCCACTATTAAGCATTAAAAAAGCACCCGTACCAAGCGTTACTTTCAACGTTCCTGGTGTAATACACGCCTGGCCAATCATCGCCGCTTGTTGATCGCCAACCAACGCTTTAATAGCGATCGCGTCACCAAACAAAGATGGCATGGTGTCACCAAAATCACCGACATTTTTAACGATTGTCGGCAAGACACTCGCGGGAATCGCAAAAATAGCCAATAATTCCGGATCCCAGCTCAGGGTATGAATATTCATCAACGAGGTCCGAGACGCATTGGTCACATCGGTGAAGTGTACTTTACCCCCGGTCAAACGCCACAGCAAATACGTCTCAACTGTCCCAAAGGCGAGCAAACCTTGATCTGCTAAAGTTTTAGCACGCGGAACGTGATCGAGAATCCAGCGAATTTTACTGGCGGAAAAATAAGGATCGATCAATAAGCCGGTTTTTTGATGAATCAGTGGATCAAAACCTTGCGCTTTTAATTGCTGACAATAGTCAAATGTGCGACGATCTTGCCAAACAATAGCCGGGTGGACTACTTCACCGCTGACTTTGTGCCATAAAATCGTTGTTTCACGTTGATTGGAAATACCCAATGCCGCTATTTGACTGGCACTGACATTGGCCGTGGCTAACGCTTTATGACACACGGCTAACACCGATTGCCATAATTCTTCTGGGTCGTGTTCAACCCAACCCACTTGGGGAAAATATTGTTTAAATTCAAGTTGGGCCCACGCGATCATATGCTGTTGTTGATCATATATACACGCTTTGGTCGAGGTAGTGCCTTGATCGATGGCTAAAATATATTGTTTCATCAATGAGATCCACGTTGGCTTTGATTGCCTAGTTATTATATACGAATAAATATATGCCTGTTCCATGTAGAACATAAACGATCATGATAAACTGGCAACCATTATTCACGCTCACACGATAAGCCATGACTAACCGCATTCCTTTTCAACCACCACCGCGTTATAGTCTCTCGCTGATCATCGCTATTCTAGTGCATTGCTTGATTTTGATCGGTTTTAGTCTGCAATTGAATTTTGCTAGCAAGCCACCCGCACTTCCTGATGCTGAACAAATTCAAGCCAGTTTAGTCAATAGTGAGCCAGCTAGTGCTAAACTAGCCACTAAATCTACACCCACAACAAAACCAACACCCCTTATCAAAAATCAAGCTAAACCAATACCTATACCGCTGGACACAAAACCCCTCACTAAGCCT
>CANCKG010000116.1 GCA_947378515.1 Gammaproteobacteria bacterium
TGGCACCGATGGTTTTGGTCGTTCGGATGGTCGAGCAGCCCTGCGGCATTTCTTTGAAGTGGATTATCGTTACATTGCACTAGCGGCTTTAAAAGCGCTGGCCGATGATGGCGCGATCCCGATGACTAAAGTGCAAGATGCCCTCGTGAGTTTAGGGTTAAACCCTGACAAAGCCGATCCTTTATTGGTTTAACCGATATATACGCATCTCAAGGTGCGATGCGTATATATCTAAAATAGAGATATACCGCTTGCCATAGGAACACGTTAAATCACAAACCTCGCATCTTGAATAGCGAGCGGTATAGCCGTCATTGCTCTGACGAGTTAATTTCAAACCCGCAATAATAATGAGGGAAAAAATGGGATCGGCCCTACTACTAATCGATCTGCAGCGAGATTTCATGGCTGGCGGTACTTTAGCAGTGCCAGATGCCGATGCCCTTATTCCTATCATTAATGACTTACAATTACAGTTTGATTTTATCGTCGCTACTCAAGATTGGCATCCGGCGAATCACAGCTGTTTTGCTGCTAATCAACCGCCGCACAAAGTGTTTGATGTTATTGAGTTCAATGGTATTTCGCAAGTATTATGGCCTGAGCATTGCGTGCAACAATCGATTGGTGCTACTTTTGCGCCTGGTTTAAGTACTGACCGGTGGCGTGATATCATTCAAAAAGGCACAAATCCACTTATCGATAGTTACAGTGGTTTTTATGATAATGCTAAAATACATGCCACCGTATTACATGAATTATTGCAAACAAACCATATCACACATCTGACACTCGCGGGTGTAGCGACTGATTATTGTGTAAAATACACTGCCCTTGACGCCATTGCCTTGGGCTATCATGTTTCTTTAAGCCTTAACGCTTGTCGAGGAGTCAATTTACAAACCACGGATAGTGACCGCGCTATTCTCGAGATGAAAGCCGCTGGCGTCATTATTGAATAAGCTTAAGGGTGTGCGCCAAGGCATAACCACGTTTGGCTTTACTGGATACATCAGAGGATACGTTAATACCTTTACTAAGCTGTTTCGCCAAATCATACAGTACATGTTCATTTGTACCGCGTTTTAATTCTAATTCTATTTCACAAATTTCTGTACGTAGTTCACCACACAGGATAAATCCTTGATCAAACGCTATTTCGACGCATGTCCCACAATCGCTCGTATAAAACCAAGTCTGTCTTGAAAAATTGGTCACAAATAAAGGCAACAACACTGTATTCTTTAAAAGAATAGCTAATTCACGACGTAAATTTTGATCTATAATTTTACTTAAATCCGGCGATAATTGGCTTAATGCGGCATTCCATTCAAAATTTTTTTGTAACGTGCAAGTCGAATCGACTACCGACTTTTTAATCGTTTGGGTAAAAAAACCCGCCGCTTGACGAATTCTAAAAGCCATTTTATGCTGTTGTAAGCTTGCTTGGGGCGTATCAAAATACGTACTGTGCAAGATGTGACGCTGTGTTTCAAGTTCTTCTAGTAATTTTTTTTTTAAAAAAATTGCCGCATCGAACGAATTCGTTAACACCAGTTTTAATTCAATTTCTAGCATGATCGTTATTCCAAAAAAAACCCCGTGCCTAAATGAACTCTATTTTACGCCATATAAAAAGTAACGTAAAACTCATTTAAGCGCGAGTTTTTTTAAAATACGTAATGGTTAAGTTAAACATTGGTTTCCGGCATGACAACCGTATTATCTACCTGGTCAGGGCTCACCGTTGCTTTTACTTTTTTCACTTTGCTAACAGCAGCTACCTTAGCAGGTTTGACAACTTTAGATGCTTTTATGATTTTTGCTACTGGTTTAGCCACTTTTTTAGTCTTTGGCACTTTAGTAACTTTGACATCAATAACTTTATTCGCAACTGGCTTAATCACTTTCGCTAATTTAACAGCTTTCACTACTTTAGAGATTTGCAATGCTTTTGCAGCTTTTGGCACTCTTTCTGCTTTCGCAACTTTAAGAGATTTTACTACTTTAACCTTATGCTTTTTAGCAAACGCTTTATCAAATTTCGCTTCTGCAGCCGCTAAAAATTTAGCTTTTAGTGCGGATTTTTTTTCCATTAATGCAGTTGCTTTGACTAACGCCGCTTGATAAGCATCAGCTTCAGCTATTTTTAAACGCTTAGCAAATTGCGCGGATTTTTGTGCTAATGCTACAGCAAGTTTTTTTTCCAACATAGCTAGTTTATCAATCACGATGGTTTTCTTCACCACTTTAGCTACTTTAACAGCTTTACGAATAACGGCCTTAACACGTGCAACAGGTTTTTTAACATGACTAACTTTTGCTTTAATTTTTACCATGAGATGATCCTTTGAGTGTGTGAATAAACTTGAGTATAAACAAGTTCCGCAATATTGTAAATTTTTTTACTCAAGTTTATTATTTTAATATGAATTAATTTTAGCTAATGATTGAAAAAAACTTGGAAACTAACGCATTATCAGTGACAATGGCACTTTATAAAAAAAATTTTTTAGAAAAAACTCTTAAAAAAAAGATTTTATCATCTATAAAGCATTATTCTTAACGATTAAATAACAAAACATGAGGTAAGTTATGATAAATAAATTAATAGGTGGCTTGTGCTTGATTATTGGCACCACCATCGGTGCTGGCATGCTTGCGCTACCGATCGCTACTGCCCACTCAGCTTTGCTTAGCACTTCATTACTGTTGATCGGTTGTTGGGCATTGATGAATGCCGGCGCTTTGTTAGTGTTAGAAGCAAATCTATGGTGTGGACCAGACAGTAATTTAATTTCAATGGCGCGCAAAACCTTAGGGCCGGCCAATGAACTATTAACTTGGTTAATTACGTTAATATTACTCTATACATTATTGTGCGCATATATTTCTGGCGGCTCGCAAATTATCCATCATTGGTTGCAAGCATTGAATATTGAAGCGGCACCTTGGCTATGCGCCTTATTATTTACCGTCTTGATGGGGTCAGTTGTATTAGCAGGCATCCACTGGGTGGATATAATTAATCGTGGCTTAATGGGCTTTAAAATGTTAGTGCTTATTTTTTTACTCGCGATGACCTTGCCAGTTATCAAACCCGAATTGTGGCAAATTAATTCTTCGTCAACCGTATTTAAAGCCACGACTGTCATCATGACATCTTTTGGTTTTGCCACGATCATTCCCAGTTTACGAACTTTTTTTAATGGTGATATTAAATTATTACGTATCACTATTTTGGTTGGCAGCGCTATTCCCCTTGCTTTATATCTATTATGGATTTGGGTAGTCCATGGCATCATTCCTCAATATGGCATCACCCATAGCTTGAATGAAATGCAATTATCCGGTAATGCTAGCAGTCATTTAGTCGAAGCCTTAGCGTTCATTACCCAGTCACAAACCATTAAATGGTTAGCGGCTTTTTTTACATCGGTGTGTGTATTAACTTCTTTTTTAGGCGTAGCATTATCTTTATCGGATTTCTTAGCCGATGGCACGGCAATTGTTAAAACTCATTTCACCGGCAAAGTCATTAATATGCTGTTATGTTTTGGACCACCGCTCGCTATCGTTATGTATGATCCAACCCTGTTTATCAAAGCAATTGGTTATGCTGGTATTTGCTGCTTGTTATTACTGGTATTCATTCCTGCTTTGATGGTATTTCGTGGTCGTTATCACAAATGCTTGGGTGGCACAGCGCAATTAAAAGGTGGAAAAATCATGTTGTGCCTCGTTGCCCTTTTAGCCTTAGCAGCGGCATTATTAAGCGCCATTGGTTATTAAAGCTCGCTATCTATTCAGCACCTGGTTAAAATAGCCGTACTAAAATAAGGACTTTATTTATGCAACTCGAACGTATTTATTGGTTAATCGGCTTAGTTATTTTGGCCATCGTCATTGCCATCATCAGTTTAGTGATCAAACAACTCAGGCACCAAAAAGACCGTTATGCAAGTTACGGCGCGCGCTATCAAGCCAATAAAGAATTTTCTTTGCTTGATTCTAGCACTGGCTCCACCCGCATTATCAGCAACA
>CANCKG010000117.1 GCA_947378515.1 Gammaproteobacteria bacterium
ACAGGAGCCACTGGCGTAGATCTACGCGAGAAATAGAAAAATGTGGTGAATGGATACATTTTTTCTTGATAGACAATTTTTTTGGCATCGGTAATAGGATGTTTTTGTAAATAACGATAAATGATCAATGCTGAAGCTGATGGTTTTTCAAAGGTTTCTGTATCCATTCAGCACCTACGCGCGGGGAACCTGCACTAGCGCGTAAGGAGCCACTGGCGTAGATCTACGCGGAAATAGGAAAATGTGGTGAATGGATACAGGTTTCTATTATTTTGCTAAAGAAAATGCGTTTTATTTTATTATGGATGGGCATTTTGGCAACCACCCAAAACTCAATAGCGAAATCACGGTGCAAGCCATAATGGGCCACATGGGAATACTGAGCGAGTGGTGGGTGCTGATTAAGTAAGTAATCAGCAAAGGGCTTAAGCCGCCAAATACCGTCACGGAAATATTGTTTAACAGCGCTACACCGGTAAAGCGTACTTCGATCGGGAAGAAAGAAGCCACGAGTGCCGGCAGCGTCGCGCTATAACCCGCTAATGCCGTGGCAATCACCCCTAAGCCTAGTAATGCTAGCGGTAAAGGGTAGTTATTGACTTGACTCATAAACGTCATAGCCCCGTAAGCACCCACCAAAATCACCATCAGAAAACTTAAGCCCATGGTGCGGCGGCCATAACGATCGGCCATATAACCACTGACAGGAATCATGATTAACATCGATAGTTGCAAGCCGATGGTGAATAGTAACGCACGATGCAAGGGAATATGGCTTAAGCGGTAAAAATACGTTAGTGAAAATACCATGAAAAAATAAAAATAAATCGCATTGCCGGCATAGCAACCGATGCCTTGCACGATAGCGCGCCAATGTTTCGTTAAGCAAGTGCGAATGGGTTGTTGACAAGGTTGTGCTTGCGTTAAAAAAGCCATTGTTTCAGGTAAGTCGCGTCTTAAACGGTAAACGATAAAGCCGAATAAACCCGCGATTAAAAAAGGGATGCGCCATAAGCCATCTTGCAGCGCTGCGGCACCAAAATGATGGTCTAAGTAGAGAATGCCATTGGCGCCGACCAATAAACCGATGAGCGAGGCGACAATGGCCAGTGAAGCGAATGTGGTTTGTAAGCGAGGGGGTGCCATTTCACTCAAAAAAATAATACAGCCTGGCATTTCACCACTTAAGGATAAGCCTTGTAATAACCGGCATAAAATCAATGCTATCGGTGCCCAGATGCCAATAGAGGTATAGGTTGGCAGGCAACCAATGAGAAAGGTCGGCACAGTCATCAAACTGATCGCGAGTAATAGCGCATAACGGCGACCAAAACGATCACCTAAAAAACCAAATAACAAGGCGCCAAAAGGCCTGCTTAAAAAACCAAGAGCAAAGATCCCATACGTTTCTAATAACGCAGTGACGCCGTTTTGAGCAGGGAAAAAAATGGTGGCGATGATCGGTGCAAGAGCGGCATAGACCATGAAATCGTACCATTCGATGCAATTGCCAAGGACACTGATGATTAACGCTTTGAAATGTTTAAAAGTCGTCATGACTTGTCGTGTTATTGTTTGATGTCCGCTATTATGCCTAATTTGTCTTTATTTGTAACATACTTATGCCAATCCCTTGTTTTTGTGGTTCTTTGAAAGCTTATAGAGAATGTTGCAGCCTCTTTATTGACGACACATGGATTCCACTATCGCCTGAAGCGTTGATGCGCTCGCGCTATAGCGCTTATGCGCAAGCGAAGATGGCTTATATTGTCAGCACCATGTGCGGGCCGGCGTTGGAAGGATTTGCTGTGCTGACAACAGAAGCATGGGCAAAACGGGTCGAATGGTTGAGGTTAATCGTTATCAAAGCGCGTTATTCAACGCGCGATTCCAATCAAGCCATAGTAGAATTTAAAGCCTATTATCGCGAAGATGGCGTAGAACAGTGTTTGCATGAAAAAAGTCTTTTTTTGCGTTTTCAAGGTAAATGGTTTTATAATTCATGGGTGAAGCCATTTCATTAATTAATTATCAGGATATTGCTATGACGCGTGATTACCAAACTTTTTTAAAACAACAAGCGTACATTGATGGTCAATGGTGTTTAGCGGACAATGCTCAAGTGTTGCCTGTCTATAATCCCTTCGACCAAAGTTTAGTCGGTCATGTGCCGAATATGGGTGGGTCAGAAACTACCCGTGCCATCGATGCGGCAGCAGCAGCCTTAGTGAGTTGGAGTAAGCTTACCGCGCTAGTACGCGCTGATTATTTATTAAAATGGCATGATTTGATTTTAACGAATAAAGCCGCATTAGCCACGTTAATGACCCTGGAACAAGGTAAACCATTGGCAGAAGCTGTCGGTGAAATTGAATTTGGTGCCAGTTTTATCCGTTGGTTTGCCGAAGAAGGTCGACGTACGGGTGGCGATATTATCCCCACTGAAAAAGATAATTTACGGTATTTAGTCATTAAACAACCGATTGGCGTCGTCGCAGCGATTACGCCGTGGAATTTTCCCACCGCGATGTTGACGCGTAAATGCGCGCCAGCACTAGCCGCTGGTTGTACGATGGTGATCAAACCTTCTGAATTGACGCCGTTTTCGGCTTTGGCATTAGCCGCTTTAGCCGAGCAAGCCGGTATTCCCAAAGGTGTGCTGAATATTGTCATGGGTGATGCTAAAGCCATTGGTGATGTTTTGTGTGGTGATGCGCGGGTTCGTAAATTGACGTTCACGGGTTCAACGAATATTGGTAAATTACTGTACCGTCAATGCGCTGGGACAGTTAAAAAACTCTCTTTAGAATTGGGGGGTAATGCGCCAGTCTTAGTTTTTGATGATGCTGATTTGGATAAGGCGGTGGCGCAAGTCATGGCTGCTAAATTCCGTAACAGTGGTCAGACCTGTGTTTGCGCAAACCGTATCTTTGTTCAAACCGGTATTTACGATCGTTTTGTCGCGGCCATGACAGTCGCGGTGCAAAATTTAAGCCTAGGCAATGGTTTGTCTGTGCCGCCAGTGCTCATTGGTCCCTTGATTAATGAGGCGGCCATCACCAAGATTCAAGCGTTGGTCGATCAAGCCGTGAGCAAAGGTGCCACTGTGGTCTATGGTGGCCATGTTGATCCTCTGGGTCGACAATTTTATACGCCGACGCTGATTGTTAATGCGGATGTGTCGATGGATATTGCTCAAGATGAGATTTTTGGGCCAGTGGCGGTGATTTATCGCTTTGAAACGGAAGCGCAAGCAATTACGTGGGCCAATTCAGTGCCGGTTGGGCTCGCAGCTTATTGCTTTACCGCGAATATCGGTCGAACATGGCGCGTTTCTGAACAATTAGCCTTTGGGATCGTTAGTGTGAATACTGGGTTGTTTTCCAATGCGACAACACCATTTGGTGGCGTTAAAGAATCGGGTTTAGGGCGTGAAGGCTCTAAATACGGTATTGAAGATTACTTGGATATTAAGTACATTTGTTTAGATATTAATTAAAGTCGTCAGTTCAACGCAATTCAGGGTGCGTGCATTCTGAATTGAGTTGAATGGAGTAAAAATGCTACAATCACCGTTAATATCGCTTTTCTCAAGTGCTCATTATTAACGGAATCATCATGTTCAAATCCTTCTTTTTAAGCCTAACACTGGGTGCTAGTGTTGTGTTATTAACCGCGTGTGCAACGCAAAATTTAAATCAAGGCAAACAAGATTTTGATAGCCAGAATTACACTGCAGCATTAGCTAAAATGCAAGTTTTAGCCGATAAAGGCAATGCTCAAGCAGAATATGCAGTCGGTTATATGTTGTATTACGGTAAGGGTACGCCGGTCGATCAAAAACAAGGCATTCAGTGGATTGATAAAGCCGCCGACCAAGGCTTAGCTGAAGCCGAACAAGCCAAAGCTATTTTAGATAAAGCTGTTGCTGCAAATCCTTTAGATACCCATTAATTATGCAAACACTACAAAAAGGTCAACGGACTGCCTTTAATACCTTGTTTTTGACGGAAATGTTAGAGCGTTATGGTTTTTATGT
>CANCKG010000118.1 GCA_947378515.1 Gammaproteobacteria bacterium
GTCGATCAATCGCGTGCCAGCTTGAATGATGACAACACCGTGTGGGAAGAATTATCGGGCGGCTTAGATTTTATCACCGTCGGTACCTATCAAATGCCATCACGGGCTTATATTGGTCGCTTTAATTTCAAAGGCCAAGATCAGCAAAAGAAAGTCAGGGATTTATCGGGTGGTGAACGTAATCGCTTGCATTTAGCCAGTTTGTTAAAAAGTGGTGGCAATGTCTTATTATTGGATGAACCGACCAATGACTTGGATGTGGAAACACTGCGAGCCCTCGAAGAAGCGATCATGGCTTTTCCAGGCTCGGCGATCGTCGTGTCGCATGATCGGTGGTTTTTAGATCGAATCGTGACTCATATTTTAGCCTTTGAAGGGGATAGCAAAGTGTCGTGGTTCGAAGGCAACTATTCTGAGTACGTGGCGGATAATGTTAAGCGTTATGGTGAGACACCGACCCGCATCAAATACAAAAAAATCCATCTTTGATTTATAACGCTTCGCGCGAGCGAGCCGGGAATTTAAAAAGCACAGCTTTTTGCCGGCGAGCGGCAGCCATGGGTGAGGTGGGAATTCAAAAAGCATCGCTTTTTGCCACCGAACGACAAAACATGGATGTTTTGGCTGGAATACCCCATCAAGGATGATTGCTTGGTGAGGTCGTTGACAGGCCTTGCATCCAAGGATGGCTGCAGCGCAGTGCCGCGTTTAAGAGGGGTAGAATCGCGATTCTTCCCCTCTTTAAGAATCACTCCATCGCGTAAGGAAGTTATTTATAATGCATTTGGATGACTTAAAACCGTTCATTGACTGGCTGCACCTACATCCAGGTTTGGCGAGTTGGGTGGTGCTGCTCATTTCGTGCGCTGAATCGTTGGCGATCATTGGCTTGTTTATTCCCGGCAGTATCGTCATGCCAGCGATTGGTAGCATGATTGGCACAGGCGTTCTGCCAGGCCCGTTGGTGCTGGTCGCTGCGATTGCCGGCGCGATTATTGGTGATGGTTTAAGTTATTGGCTCGGCTATCATTATCATCAGCAAATTCGTAGTTATTGGCCATTCAACCGTTTCCCTCGGGTTCTTAAATCAGGTGAGCAATTTTTCTTAAAACACGGTGGTTTAAGCGTTTTTATTGGCCGTTTTGCAGGTCCCGTACGGCCGATTATTCCGGTTGTGGCTGGCATGATGTCGATGAAGCCAAGTCGATTTTTGGTAGCTAATATTTTATCGGCCATTGCTTGGGCAATTGCTTATATGGCGCCAGGATTTTTATTAGGTGCCATTTCAGAACAATTAGCACCGCATACCGCAGCCAGATTATTGGTGATTTTAGCGTTGCTTACGCTATCTCTCTGGTTTTTATGGTGGTTGGCAAAGCGTCTGTGGCGTTATTTTGAAATGAAAACGCAGAGTGTCAGTCATGCATTGTGGCACCAATTGGCGCAGCCTGGCCATCGTTGGCATGGGCTGTATCGTCGATTAGTCTTTGCAAAAAAACCACTGAGTCATAAACCCTTATTGCTACTAGTTATAGCGACGGTCAGTGTTTTCCTTTTCGTGTTATTAAGCTTCTGTGTGGGTTATTTTTCATGCTTAACATGGATTGATACGCCGATTTATTACTTATTACGCAGCTGTGAATTACCCGGAGTCGATCACGGGATGGCAGCATTGCAAGCTTTTAGCACCCTGAGTACTTATGGTGTGGTATTGACATCAGTCAGTTGTTGGTTAGTGTGGCGTCATCGCTGGCGCGCGCTATTTTGTTGGTTGGGCAATTTTTTAAGTTGTTGGCTAATCATCGTGATGCTTAAATCAATCTTGCATATTGCGCGTCCTGCCATGCAGCAACTGTTATTTGTAAGCTGGTCTTTTCCCAGTTTACATGGTGGTTTGATGGTGTCATTATTCATGGGCATCATACTTTTAGTCTTACCGCATATTTCACGACGTATTTGGTCAAAAGTGTTGTTGATAGGCGTG
Organism: Gammaproteobacteria bacterium; assembly: GCA_947378515.1. GTDB lineage: Bacteria > Pseudomonadota > Gammaproteobacteria > CAISUE01 > CAISUE01 > CAISUE01. The sequence goes on from CANCKG010000118.1 coordinate 1,985, forward strand.
GTAATGTTAACGATAAGTGCCATCCCTCAGTTGTACTTCGGTTTGAATTGGTTTAGCGATGAATTAGGCGGTTTGTTGATCGCAGTGATTATCGGTGCGTTATGGATTATCATTTATTATCGAGGTGAAGCCAAGGCGCGCTACAATCCCAAGTCATTGTTATGGTTGCTGGGCATAAGTTTTATCTTGGCCGGTACAATTAATGCTAAATTGAATTCAGATCAATTTTTAGAAGGTTTAAAAATTCAAGCGATCAAATTTCCGGTGGCGATTCAAACGTGGTGGCAAGGAAAATCCTTGCCGATTCCTTTGGGTCGAGAGGATGTGTTAGGCCGATTTTCAGAGTTGATGACGATCCAATACGTCGGATCTTTAAAGGCGTTTGAACAATCCCTGGCAGCGAAAGGTTGGCAGCTTACCCCTGAATCTTCAGTGATGATTATTTTAAATCGCATCGGCGCTAAAGATCGGATGTTACAACTGCCTTTGATCCCCGATCTTTATCAAGCGCATAAACCGGTGGCTATCATGACGAAAATGTTGACTAATCCGACGCGCATGTTAGTGCTTCGGCTTTGGACAACCACTGTCGTCATGGAGCCGGGTCAACAACCTTTGTGGGTAGGAACGGTGCAATATCGCAAGCCTTGGCATTTTGGCGCGAAAGTCACCCCTGGAGAGGGTATTCGTATCATAAGCCCCGATGCTATGACGGCTTTAACCAGTGATCTAACGGATTTTTGGGTGGTGAGACGAGTGGTCTCTCCACCATTGTGTTTATTAAGTGCGGATGTCAATGCGTGTGCTCTATCATCCTTATTCGTGCGCTCCATTAGCCTATGATAGTCCGATGAAAAAGCCACAAGCGATTTTATTCGATTTAGATGGAACATTGATTGATAGTGTTATTCAATTTACCGCTATTTTGAATGAACTCTTGATTGAGGCCGCTAAACCCGAAATAGCAATTGAACAAGTTCGCCCTTGGGTCACAGGTGGGGCATTGGAGATGGTTCAAAGTGCTTTTGGCACCGAATTGACGCCAAATAAGGTTGATTTTTTGAAAAATGCCTTTTTGCTTCGTTATGATCGGTTGCTAAACACGACGCTACCGTGTTATTTTCCTGACGTGGAGTCGGTATTACGTCAGGTCAATGCGCAAGGAGTACGAATTGGTATTGTTACCAATAAACACCGGTGTTTTGCTGAGCGGGTGTTGCGTCAGGTTTCCTTTAAGGAATCGTTGGCGTGTGTGATTTATGGCGATACCCTAAGTACCCCTAAGCCTTCACCAGAACCTTTGTACTTGGCGTGTCAGCAATTAAAGCTTGCACCTGAACAAGCCTGGTTTGTCGGTGATGGTTTAGTGGATATGCAAGCCGCTAATGCAGCAGGTTGTGTGAGTATCCTCGCGCGTTATGGGTATGTAAGTTCTGCTTGGCAAAGTTGGTCGAGTTGTTATGTTTTAAATCAGTTAACCGATTTATTGGCGCTTATTAAGGTCGCGGAGTGCGGGTAACGCTCATTAATTAAGGATAGCGCATCATGAAATGGTTAGTGCAACAGTTAGATGTTTACGGCAGCTTTCATACCAAATTGGTGACGAAACTTACCCACTTTGTAGGGGTGCCATTGGTTATTTTTAGTATTTTTATCGTATTAGCTTGGTTTAAATTTAGCTTTCCACCTTTATTTAGTACCAATTTCGCTTGGTTGAGCGTGATACTGGTTGGAATTTTTTATCTGTACATCGATTGGCGTTTGGGTTTAGTGTTATTCGTCATGTTAGTCTTGATGGCTTGGGTAGCGAGCATTTTAGCGCGATCAGATTTTAGTTTGAATAGCTTTATTTTATTTATAGCACTCTTTATTGCTGGTTGGGTTATCCAATTAATTGGTCATTGCTTTGAAGGCAATAAACCGGCTTTTTTTAGTAACATGGGGCAACTTTTTATAGCACCGTTGTTTTTAGTCGCAGAAGCCGCCGTTATGATGGGTAGCGAGCATTTTAGCGC
>CANCKG010000119.1 GCA_947378515.1 Gammaproteobacteria bacterium
AAGTTTGCCGCGGTTATTAGCCGATAGCAATGACCGGTGGTTTTATAATTGGAAAGACACCACCGTCTTTGATGCTAATTGGCGTGGTGGCGTCGATATCACCCAAGTCAGCGACGATTATTATCAGGAAGATTTTAATTTACCGTCGGCAACAGCTGCTCAGTTATTGCAACAAGCCCATTTGGATTATAGCGCGGAGCACTGGAATAGCCTTTTATTACTACAAAATTACCAAACTTTGCATCCGGTCAATTTATTAACCACCAGCAATCAATACGCACGTTTACCCGATTTTAGCTTTGATGCCAATTATCCCGGCGATGACTCTTTTGATTATAATTTAGCCGGACAAGCGGTGTATTTTTCAAGATTGTTAAATCCTGGTGAAGTCTATCCTTCCAACAGTGGTAATCCGACATCGGGTGGCCGCTTTAACTTGCAACCTGGCATTAGCTTACCCATGCTTAGCCCCAGTGGTTATATCAAGCCGACGCTACAATACCAAGCCACCCAATACAGTTTAGAAGATCAAACGACCGGTTATAATTCCAGCATTTACCGAGGCTTGAGCATTTTTAATGTCGACGCCGGTTTATATTTTGATCGCAACATCAGTTTATTTAATAAAGATTACCAGCAAACCTTGGAACCACGGGTTTATTATTTATACGTGCCTTACCAAGACCAATACCAAATACCCGTTTTTGATACCAGTGAAGCGCCATTCACGTATGATCAAATGTTTGTCACAAACCGTTTTGCCGGCATTGACCGCGTGGGCGATGCCAATCAAATCACTTTAGCGCTATCGACGCGTTTTCTGGATAGTGACACCGGCGTTGAAAAAGCCAAATTTGCCCTTGGCCGCATTTATTATGCCGAAAATCGCCAAGTTATGCTCTGTACGACGCCTGGCTGCACCGATTCTGAGTACACCATTGGCTACACTTCGCCGACGGAATCGGCATCGCCCCTCGCAGGCCTTGCCACCTATAACATTAATAAAAATTGGTCGGCCAATGCCAATATTGCGTGGGATCCTGCTACCCATGAAACTGAAAATGGCAGTGTAGTCGCGCAATACAAGCCGAGCATTAATCGCATCATCAATGTTAGTTATAACTTCATTCGTTACGGGGATCCCAATAACCCACCGACCACCGATCCTACAGCGGCGAGTAATAATTTAAATCAAATCGGCACGTCGTTTGTCTGGCCGATTAATGATGCCTGGGATGTATTGGCTTCGTGGAATTACAATCTCAGTCATGAACACTTTCAAACGTTCATGTATGGTGTCACCTATAATGCCTGTTGTTATGCGGTACGCTTAGCAATTGGCAAAACTTTTACCGATTTAAACGGGGATGGCAGTGCTAACTTTAATCAACAAATCTATTTGCAAGTTGTCTTAAAAGGCATGGGCGGTGTTGGCACCACCAATGCACTCTCAACACTTAGCACCAATATTCCAGGTTACCAAGATGAATTTATGAAGGCTAATTATTAAGACGTGACTCAGCAATTCTCGGTGAAAACCCACTATAACCCGCACTGCTACCGGTTTTAATGGTCAAAAGTCTACGCAATGAAAATCTTTAAAGTGCCGCTGTATCTGGGCTAGAGGCTTCACCGAGAATTACTGGGCGTGACTGCACCTAGAGCAGGTGGGGTTAGTGATTTAACATGTGTCTATGGCGAGTGGTATGGCACTATTTTATATTTATACCTATCACACCTAAAGGTGCAATAGGTATATCGCTAGCAAACTCTTTCACCAAACTCTTGCTTGCACAAAGCCTTAGTTGCCAAAAAATCTCTGACTAAGGCGTCAGGATCTTCATCGAGGGAGCTTGGCTCATGGTGTAAATAATGGCCAAAAATAGCGAGGCAATCACGCGCATAGTTACGCGTAAATAAAATATGATTATGCCAAAATTCATCGACTAGTTTGGATGGCACTAAAGTTTGCTCTGGGTATTTTTTATGTAACCACAAAAACTGCTTGTATTGTTCAGCACACTGCAGTGCCTCTTGTGGCACCCAGCGCGGCAAGCAATAACTGGTCGCGCACATAGCATCGATTAAATAGCCAAGATCAAGTTCATCCAAGTAAGCTTTCGCGAACGCTAGATCAGGCATAAAAATTGGCAGGCAAGGCTTCCGTTAATTCGATACTCTTGCAAACCCCACTGGCACATTTGCCATTACAGCTGGCCATACTATTATCAGCGATAAAGCGATTAGCACGAACTTCGTTGGAAGCTGGGATTAGGATTTCTTGTAATAACAATTCTGTCATGGGCATTAGAAGCTCTTTTATTAGGGAAGTGATAAGTTTAACAACTTTAAGTCGGTAATTCAAATCGCAAAGCTAATTGAAAACTTTTAGGTGATGTTAAATAAGCATTCACACCCTTAAAAGGGATCGCTGCCTGTACTGCTTCTAAGGCAGCATTATCGAGACTGACTGTACCTGAACTATTCACGCACTGTAAATTCTCAATCGACCCGTCGGGATTAAGGGTAAAGATCACTGTGACAATGCCTGAGCGCTGCAAGGCGATGGCGCTATCGGGGTAGTGTTGCTGCTCTTGAATCGCTTGATGCAGCAACTGACTCAAGGCATCTGGGTTAGCGGTATCTGCCACTGTGTTCACTGAAGTCGCCGCTTGTTTCCTAGCAACGATTGGACTTGCCATCGATGTTAAGCCACCGCTGGTTGATAAGAGTCGGGGCATGAGCGTTTTTTTTACACTCAACACTTTTGCCGGTGCAGAATAAAGATAGGACTGTAGCGTTCCCAGAGACTTACCCCCAACAACGGTGGGTTTGATCGTATAAAAAAACTGGCTAGCCAGCAAAGCCACTAATACCAAATGCAAGGTAATCGCGATGCCAAGACAAAACCCGATTGACGCCTCACGTTGTCCAAGCATTTTCATCTATAATTGCGCCTTAACACTTAAGGTAAAACTTCGACCAGCCCCCGGATAATACGCTTCACTCGCACTCGAAGCCGAATAATCGGTAAAAGCGGCATAGTGCTGGTTAAAAAGATTATCGATTTTAAAACTGACACTCGCTTGCTTTAACAGATATTCCAAACCCCATTGACCTAGCCAATAGGCCGGAACGCGCGCACCGGCATTTTGTACATCGTCTGATGCATAAGCAGTGCCGGTATACACTTCGTTATACAAGGTTTTCCACTGAGGTTGAAAGAAGTAATCCACGCCCACACTGCCGTGATAGGTCGGCACGCCTGGCACGATATTACCGGAATCGGGCCCAGCCACAAAGCGAGCATCCACATAAGCTAAGGCCGTATTGACATTGATTTTTGACGTTACAACGGATTCCTGACTCAGGCTAAAACCCTTACGTAAAGTCGCATCAAAATTACTGGTGGAACCAAAGGGATCGCTCGGCGTCTGGGTCGGATCGTAAGCGATTTCATTGTGCAATAATAATTCATAGGCACTGAATTGCACTTTGTGATTTAGCGTTTGCCATAACACACCACTTTCATAGGAAACACCCGTTTGTGCTTTTAATTCAGTGGCATCCGATGCCAACCAGACTTCTTCATTGCTTTTGGGCATTCGAAAGTTACCGTCACGGCGAATAAACCAACTCCACGCCTCATTGATCTGATAATCAAGTCCTTGTTCAGTCACAAAAGCGTGATTCATATAATGCGTCGTATCTCCTAACACCAGTTGCGGGCTATTACTCTGCCACGCGCCCCTAGCCCCTAAGGTCAAATCCCATTTTTTCGTTAACGGCAGAACCATTTGGCCATAGAGATCGTTTTCATTGGAACTGGCGGCAGTTGAAATACTCGGTGGCGTCGTGGTTTCTTGATATTGACTGGTTTGACCGACATAACCGGTAGTTATTTTTGCACCGTGAAGCGTGCCAATGAATTCTGGATTAAACCAATTCAAGG
>CANCKG010000120.1 GCA_947378515.1 Gammaproteobacteria bacterium
GACGAACAGCATATTGCGCCACACCACATCATCGTTAACCATTTTGGTCAATAATTCACCGGGTAAAATACCGGGGGTTAACAGGTATTCACCGGCATGCAGGTGTTTTGACGCTTGCTGTAAATAAGCGAGAAAGACGATATAACTGCGAGGATAAAAGAGTAACTGTTGCTGCTTTAAGGTGTGTGTTAAATCAATTAACGACGCGCCCATCGGAAAGACAATCGATGTTGGCGCTTGGGTTTTAGCGACTAGAGGCGTTCGCAAAAAAGCCACGAACGTCCCTAAAAAAACCACCAAAACAAAAACGACTGCCCACAACACAATTAATTTAGCGCGTTGTAAGACAGCCCGATAATGTTTAGACATATTTCTTAAAAATCAATGCTGCATTTGTCCCACCAAAACCAAAGGAATTGGATAAAATGGCATTAACGTTGGTATTGCGTGCGGTATGCGGCACAAAATCCAAATCACAATTTTTGTCAGCTTGATCTAAATTAATCGTCGGTGGTGCGACTTGATCACGAATGCCCAAGATGCCAAAAATCGCTTCGACCGCTCCGGCTGCACCCAACAAATGGCCAGTCACCGACTTGGTTGAACTGACCATCATTTTATAGGCGTGTTCACCAAAGGTTTTTTTAATCGCTAACACTTCTAATTCATCGCCAATCGGCGTTGAGGTTGCATGAGCATTGATGTATTGAATATCTTCAGGATTCATTTGGGCATCCCGTAACGCCGCGGTCATCGCCAGCGTCGCACCCAGTGCTTCAGGATGAGGTGCGGTAAAATGATGGGCATCCGAACTCATGCCAAAACCGGCGATTTCAGCGTAAATCGTTGCCCCACGCGCCAACGCATGTTCCAGTGACTCTAAAACCAAAGCACCGGCACCCGAACCCATGACAAAGCCATCACGGTCTTTATCCCACGGCCGACACGCTTTTGTGGGTTCATCATTGCGTTGTGATAGCGCGCGACAAGCGGCAAAGCCTGCCATACCGATCGGACAGGTTGACATTTCAGCCCCCCCGGTCACTACCACATCAGCATCGCCATATTGAATCATGCGCATGGCTTGACCAATATTGTGCGAGGCTGTCGCACACGCCGATACCAGTGATAAATTAGGCCCTAAAAACCCGTGCAACATCGAGACATAGCCCGGCAAGGTATTAATAATTGAACCGGGAATAAAAAACGGTGATACTTTACGCGGACCATTTTTTTCTAAGGAACACGCGGTACGTTCAATCGACGGTAAACCACCGATGCCTGAACCTAACACCACGCCGATCCGATCAGCGGCTAATTCTGACGCTACTAAACCGGCATCTTTAATCGCTTGATTGGCAGCTACAGCCCCGTACAGAATGAATAGATCCAAACGCTTCACATCTTTAGGGTGAATATAATCAACCGCATTAAAATTTTTGATATCGGCGCCGATCTTGGTCGAAAACAACCCGTTATCAAATTCTGGCAACAGAGTGACCCCACTGTGACCATTTAATACTGCTTCCCAGCTCGAGGCAACATCATGCCCAACCGGTGTAATAGCCCCTAAACCTGTTACTACGACGCGTCTTTTCATGGAAACTCTGACCTTTGTTACTCTCGGTAATTATCTATTCACAATGCTGCGCGCGAACAATTTAGCCCTTGCGATTAAGCGAGAAGAATCGCGCTTTTGTGGCCACAAGACTTTCCTGACTTGTGGGCAATCCCTCACCGCGTAAAGTGCACTCAAGGCACAGTACAATCATTGATTAGGGAATTCTGTGAATAGTTACTTCGGTTGTTTGGTAATAAACAATTTTTCAGCGCGGAGTTACCCGCGCAGCTGTGCTAACAAAATTTAAGAAAATTATTCTGCATCGGCTTTTTGATGAGCTGTAATGTATTCAACCGCTTCGTTAACTGTGGTTAATTTTTCAGCATCGGTATCCGGGATTTCGGTACCAAACTCTTCTTCAAGGGCCATCACTAATTCGACAGTATCCAAAGAATCCGCCCCTAAATCATTGACAAAAGATGCATTGGTGGTGACTTGTTCTTCTTTGACGCCTAATTGTTCAACGATAATCTTTTTTACGCGTTCTTCGATGCTAGCCATGAAATAGTTTCCTATAAATATAGATTAAAATTAAAGTAAATTCGGGTTAAAGCTCTACTAAAGTGGCATATATTGCGGGAAAAGCACAAAAAAAGCAAGGAAAACCACGCGTTGTTGAAGGCCGGTATTAGTATATAACGCCCACTAGGGGCGCTGACCTAACCCGCCCGTTAAAATCACCGTCACTTTGATAAGCACTTAAATGATCGGCTTGAACCCATAACGCGCCAGGCCACTACTATCAGGGAACGGCAAGGGCTGTAAGGGTTAACTCCCTATACTTATTAGAGGCTTTGAAACCATCGATACCGGCATATAATTTCTAGCCACCAACACGCTGTCTGCATTAACGGTTCCGATTCCATGCCCGCAAGAAATAGAGGGGACACCCCCTCCCAAACACTTAATAGATATAGACTGCTCTAAGTTATCTAATAATATTAAAGCTTGTTCTTGTAAATTTTCAGGCTTACAGCCTAAATTAACTATTTGCGTAGCGATAGCTATATTGTTATAGATAAGATTGCAAGCCCTACTTGCTAACGTCTGTAAATCTGGCTTAAGTTTACCTAAAAAGTGCTCTTGACCTAACGAGACTATGCTGCTGCTGTGTCTTTTCAATACTTCAAACCAGTTAAAAAAAGCAGCCAATTGTTGCCCAACAACCTGATACTGGGTAACAGTGTTATCGGTCGGACCTAAACAAAAAATAACGAACTGATTGATATCAAAATAATGAGACTTAATCTTCAAAGCTGATATTATCATATCTACCCGTTTTGGCTGTTTTTCTACTAATGCAAACACACATAATCGCTTACTTATCGCTTTCTCATCTTCACCTAAGTTGCTAGTTGAGCAATAGTTTGTAGACTTCATAGCCTTATCAAACCACTCAATCGCCATAGCTTGCTCTTCTGTAATAGCCTTCGATAACCGAGAAATACTCACTGCTCGTAAAATATTTCTTGCAGGATGCTTTATTGAAATAGTAGCTACTGCTTCCATCGGTTTTTCGGCACTAAGCACTTCAGCAAGATTACTTTTATCTAAACTGTAACAATTAAATAATTTCAATATTGCCTTGGCATATTCTGAAGCTGGAGCGCTAGAAATATTCTGATCCGTTAGGTGACAAACAAATTCCTTTTGTTCTTTTGTTGCCCGACTTTTAAATAAATTATTTTGAGTAACTTCAACAATCACTGTATTAGCAATTGATATAGCGCTAGAGATAGCGCCAATAGAATCCCGTGAATCATTACCAGGGCCTACCTGCCCATCCCCGCTTCGCTCTCTAAGCTCTTGAACCTCACGCGCATTCTTTATTTGGTTATTATATTTAGACACAATCTGCTCACTTGAAATAGCTAAACCTGGATCATCCTTTAAACTTTTCATGACAGTATCAAGCGTAACAAATACGTTAGCTGTAATGCTTGGTAGTTGATGCGGTATACATTGAATAGCCTTAACTATGGCTGCCGCATCAGCCGGGTAAGTGATAATAATTACCTCACTTTCTGTAGCAGGATAGTTTAACGACTTTAAATCTGAAAGTGCTTGCGCTATTTGTTCGGCGTATTGGCCATTGCTAGCGATACTTTTAAGCACCGGTTTGGTGACTAATGTTTTATCTTTTAATACTTCGATCGCTGTTGCGATGACTTTAATAGACGTAAAGTCCGAGATTGAAACAGCCTGTTTTTTAAATTCAACCACAGCATTATGAATACTTCTGGTATTATTGTTCTGAATAACCTTACTATCTGCAGGATCGGAACTAGCATAGTAATGCGACATGGCTTCGTCACC
>CANCKG010000121.1 GCA_947378515.1 Gammaproteobacteria bacterium
AAAGTGAAAATATCGGGGAAATCAATGCTGGTAGAAAAAAACAGTTCAAAAGTGAAGTTTGTAGTGAGAAGAGCTTTAGCGATTCAATAAAACGTGATGGGTTTTAAAAAGTTAAATCCAAATTTACAGCAGAAAGCTTGCATAGTCAAAAGAAAAAATAGCTCGATCTACTTTAAATTTCGGATGATCTAACGCTAGCCACAGATCGAACAGATCGCGACCTTTCTTACGCTGATAAAGCGCCCGTAATTTTGTACCAATCAACTCATTAAAATCGAATGTAGTAATAAGCGCCCGACCACTAAACCAACCTGACTCCACGCCAAAAGACAAATAAGCCAAACCCAAAACACATAAATGCTCTTCGGTGTTTATTTCAATCTTTAACTTTCGTGGTAATTGAGGTAAAGCTTCGGTCATAAATTGATAATAAAGTGTAACCCGACCTTGTTTCTGCTTCCATTTTGGATACCCCAACCAATGATCTAACGCTGCACGAATAGCGGTAACGGATTCGCCAATAGGGCCGGGCTTTATTTGCACTAAGTCGATGTCTTCGCTGTATCGGGAAGGTGGGTTAATAAATAATTTATTTAAAGCCGTTCCACCTCGAAATGCTAACGATTCAACAACCAATGGCTGTTGATATAATGCCACTAAAGCTCGACTAATCACCAAATCTTGTTCAACTTGATGGTCATTTATCCATGGAGCCTGTTGACGCCAAGCAGTTATGCTATTTAGCGGTATCATAAGTCACTCTCAATAATGCAATTTACCCTTACTTTCCAGCGTGCATTTTTATGAACCTCTTTTGTTGTAGCTTTCGCCGACAACGGAACGACTCGCTTAAAACGTTGGTGGGTCGCTAACCACAAAGCCTCAGAAAAATCACTCGCCTCCAGATGTTCCAGCAAATAGCCTAAACGCTGCGCCATGCGAACTCCCTCACTGGTAACCGTAAAAGCACTTAATTTTTCAATATCCAATTTTTCTACCAATTCTTCTAGCACCGTTGTGACATGACTTAAGCCACCACTTGAATGAGGATACGTGATCAAATCAAATGCTGTAGCCTCTGGAGTTGAAACACGTAAGGTGCCTTTTGGCGTATTAAATGTCGTTATGGGTGTTTTAGATAAAGCCGATTTAGCGATAAATTGAAGCGTGACTCGGCCACATATCACCGGCCGTCTATTTTTTTCACACATCACCTGAAAAACCTGCGGCTGCTGATGGACAGCCCCATAAAACTGTGCGGCACTTAGCAAGCACGCGTAATAATTCAACTGTAAGAAACGCATTAAATCCGGTAAAAATTGCTCTGGCGGCAGACAGCCTAATGACTGATATTCTGGCGGGACTATGAGATAGAATCCTCGCACAGGCGAACAAACGCTTTTCTTTTTCATTAAGCGGTTCAATGCGACCAGCACAGCTGTTTTGGTACCGCCAAGTGCCGCATGAACTTCAGCAAGCGTAAAGCAATGCTTACCTAAAGAGGCTATGTGTACGATATATTGATTTAGTTTCATGGCTTATTCTAACACTAAACTTGCAAAATAACACGAAAATCGTTTGATTATGATAGTTTAGTGTTAAAAAAGTTACTCTGTACAACTACAGGGATCTAAAGTTTACGTCGAAGGCAGTCTGCGAACGCGCAAATGGCAAGACAAAGCCGGAGTTGAACACTACACCACCGAAATCATCGGCTCTGACATGCAATTATTGGATGGCAAGACTGACACTGACGAGCTCAGTTATCAAGAAAAACCCTCCCCTGATCGCCAACAGTTCGCTAACGATCAAAAGCAAAGTTCAACCAATACAGCTGTCCAAACTTTGCAATTTGTTGATGAAGTACCATTTTAATTGTAAGCGTTCAGAACCATGACTCTGAACGCTTACTAATTTACAACCTAATAGTTAACCTAGCCAGTGTTAAATAATTTATCACTCAATTTCATTTAACATCTGCGCTGCTTTATCCCACGGAAGCCGTCGACCACTTAAACGCATTTTTTCAAATGCTGCTTTCGCTGTGTCCACGGTGATGACATTAGCCTTAACCATTTCTACAATTAACCAAATCGTACCTTTAACATCTAGATTTTCAGCTTCTGCCGCTTTTCGTAGCGCCGCATCGCCCGTCAGCAACGAACAACACTCGACTTCTGCTAGCGCCAAAGCAAACAAATCAATTCGACTGGTTTTGGCGCCATAAGCTTCGCTCAACGCTTGAACACGCTTAACACCCTTGGCGGATAGCGGCCGAATTTGTAAACCCATATCAAGTAAATAGGCATGCTGTTCTCTTAGTTCTTGATAATACAAAACATCAGGAACCGCAAATTGATAGCAAAGAGCAAACATCGGCTTTAGTAAATCAGCGACATCCATATCCATTAAGATATTCGCATCACTGATTAACAACAACATCACTTCCCTCCATCGAGCGAATCTGTCTAAACTGCTGTAACGGCATATTCATGAACTCAGCCGCTTTGGATTCACCAATATAATCTTCAGCCAGCGCATGAAAAACCAATTGTTCAAATACGTGCGCCTTTTCGGTAGGGTACTCATCACCAGGTTCTTTTTGAGCCCAACCTTTATCACGAAACATTCGCGCTTGCTCACTGCGATACGCTGAAGAAATCACCCCCAGATCACGCGCGCGGTATAACACCCCCGCCATCGATAAGCCAAATTCTTCTTTTAATAGTCCGAGTTCTTTAAACTCAATGGCATTACGGTGGATACCAAGTTCTTGTAACACCGATACTTTTGGAAATAAAAAAGCCCCGGCAAATCGATTACATGCCTCTTCTTCATCCAAGCCATTCGCTAATCGACCATCCAACATTAAGTGTCCTAACTCGTGCGCTAACGTAAAGCGCTGTCGATCACCAGACCAATGGCTGCCAACCACCACAAAGGGCAACTCATTAGCTCGTGCAGCAAGACCAGCAAATTTATTGTCAGCATTGGCATCAAGCATAAACACCCGAATACCGTTCGTTTCAAGCGCATCCATTAAATCTGGAATAGGGTCAAAGCCAAGCCCCCAAGCTTCACGCACACCATCAGCCACTTCTTCTATTTCGGCTAACTCCGTAATATATGCCGGCAAATCGCTTACTGGAATAAACGTTTTGATAGGTGGCGATGGAAATAAATTTTCAAGCTCAATCCGGCGTTCAATTTGATTAATGACTTCATGAGTAATCGCGTTTAATTGTTTTTTAGGTAATAACCGATGCTTTCGATACTCAATATTTTTCAATTCTACCGGCTTATTAGTGCGAAAGAAGTATTCGACACGGACCTTTAAGGCTTTTGACAGCTCAATCAAAATATCACTGGATGGCATTGCAACCCCATCTTCATATTTTTTAATGGCTGTATGGGATACGCCAACATGAGAGCCCAGTTCACGCAATGAAAAGCCAGCCGCCTTCCGGGCCCGATTAAGTTGATTACTGAACATGGCTACACCCCTTTTTTATAACAGACACAAATGATATACTGGTTTCCAAATTTTAAATTATTTGTGTATATTGTAAACCTTGGCGTGGTAAATTTCAACCTCTACGCACTTCATAAACGCTGGTTTAATTTCAACCCATTTTGTATAGTTAAGCTTTACTCTAGGCCAAAAAAATAAACCTCACTTAAAAACCCCCACTTCACTCTCAAGCGAAAACAATGATTAAAAAAGCAACAATGCCGCGACCCATTGTTATTTCAATATTAAGTCAAACAATGAAATAGCAATTCGTTTTAGGCTTTTGAATTTCAATTAGTTAGTGCATGATTGTTTCTGTAAATTCAGTGGGACTTTAAATTAAGCAGGCCACAGGTTAAACTTTTGGTAAACCAATCAAAATCCACCAAGAGGAGTAACACTATGGCCATGC
>CANCKG010000122.1 GCA_947378515.1 Gammaproteobacteria bacterium
CAACGTTTATTTGCCCCAGTACGCCAACGACACGCTCGCGCTTTTTTAATACCCACAGCGCTAATGTAGTCGCTAAAATGCACCAACAAAGAACACGCATTATTGAGAGTATTGGCGTTGAAATTAATAAAGTTCATGGTTTTTGACGATAGCGTGTCAATACACCGATATACTTAATGAAGCTTTGAAATAATTTTGTATCCATTCAGCACCTACGCGCGGGGAACCCGCGCTAGTGCAGGTTAAGGGGGGCGCGATTTTGCTACCATAAAGCTATCCTGCTTTATGGGCAAACGTAGCCATAAACATCCGTGTATGGCTACGTTGGAAAAAGCTCATGCTTTTTTTGCTTCCACGAAGCCCTCCTTAAAATCCCCCAGAGCAACAGGAGCTACCAGCTTAGATTTACGCAAGATATGTGAAAATGTGCTGAATAGCATCTAATTTTTTTATCAAAGATCGCAAGTAGGTGCAACAACAGGCTGCTGAAGTGTTGGGGCTTACGCAGTCAACGTTGTCCTTGCTGCTTCGTGGAAAATTTCGTGGTATTAGTGAAGCCAAAAGGCTGGATTGTTTAATGCGCTTAAGACGAGATGTGAAAATTGTCGTTGGACCTGCTAGACGATCAACCTCAATCGGTCATGTGGCTGTCGTTTTTGCTGGCTAAATATAATTTCACCCTTTAAAGCAGCTTAACCGGTTAATTTTCGTAACTGTACTTCACTACGCACAAGGTTAGGATCGCGTTGTAATGCGACCTTAAAGTATTTTATTGCCAAGGTATTATCAGGGATTAACTCGGCACACAAGCCGGCATTTTCAAAAGCACCGGCACTATCCAAATAATCAGGATCTTGCGCGGCTTTGATGAAATAGAGTAGCGAGGCCTTGGCTTTACCGGTATGGCATAAAAACGTGCCGTAATTATTTAAGCTATCGCCACTTTTTGGTGCTAAGCGAATGGCTATTAAATAATCGTTATTAGCTTGAGCCAATTGACCGGTCACTTCCAGATAATAAGCCATGGTATACCACGAAGGGGCATAATCGGGTGCTATCCGGATAGCGGCTAATAATTTTTGCTGAGCCATTTGGGGTTGATTTGTCGTTAAATAATTCATACCTAATTGAATATTAGCATTGGCAGCGGTAATAATTTTATTATCGAGATTGGCTTTACTCATCCCATTGTCAGTGACGCAAGCGCTTAGGCTTAAGCATAGACTTAATGTGAATACGCGGTGTTTAAAATTTTGAACTTTCATACGCTGGCT
This sequence comes from Gammaproteobacteria bacterium, assembly GCA_947378515.1. Classification (GTDB taxonomy): domain Bacteria; phylum Pseudomonadota; class Gammaproteobacteria; order CAISUE01; family CAISUE01; genus CAISUE01. The sequence goes on from CANCKG010000122.1 coordinate 1,275, forward strand.
CCGCTTTAACACCTTTATTGATCGATAAGCCAAGTTGGTTTTTAGCATGTTCATCCATACTTAATTGACCAATGGTTTCTGAATTCACGAGAGTTGGGGTGATAAAAATCAATAATTCACGCCGATTAGAATCTAAGCCTTTGTACTGAAATAAGGCCCCAAGCCACGGAATATCACTTAAGAAGGGTATCCGGGTGATGGTTTTGTTCGAGGTTTGTTGGTAAACACCGCCAATTACGATGGTTTGACGGTCTTTCAATTGCACATACGAATCGACTTCTTGGGTATCGATTGAAGGGATCGAACCGGTACTGGTGATGACCGGCGCACCGGCTTTGTCTTGGGTAATTTTTAATTTTAGAACCACGTTATTATTCGAGGTGATTTGCGGCGTAATTTGCAAACTTAACACCGCTTTTTTGAATGTGACACTAGTAGCCCCACTGGACGTGGCTTCTTGATAGGGGATTTCTTGTCCTGTTTCAATCAAGGCTGTTTGTAAATTCGAGGTAACAATCCGTGGATTAGCAATGACTTCGCCATGCTGTTCGCCTTCTAGGGCTGATAATTCCAAGTCTAGATCGGTGCCACCGACGCTGCCCAGCGCTAAGCCATAGCTGCCTGCTGTTGCGCCAAAAACACCAACCGATGGCGCGTTAAAGTTTAAGCCTAGTGCGACAGCAGGCGCGGTTGTACTGGCAGTGTTGGCGGAAGCACCGGTCAAATTGGATGAAGTACTGATGTAGCGCACGCCGAGATTTTTGGCAAAGGCCGTGTCGACGCTGACAATCCGCGCTTCGATTAAGATTTGCTTGGCGGGAATATCCAATTGTTGAATGAATTGTTTTACTTTAGTGACATTTTCAGCATTATCACGAATCCAAATGACATTCGTTCGAGGATCGACACCAATTTGGCCGGTGGTCGATAATAGGCTGCTGTCCTGGCCCTTAATCACCGCCGCTAAATCGATGGCATTGGCAAAATGCAAATGAATAATGACCGAATCAGGTGGTGTTAAATTGGCCATTTGTTGTTTGGCGGTTAAGCGTTTGATGTCATTGGCGGCCAGTTCTTCGATGGGGGCGATGATCATGACATTATCGACTTGGCGTGAATCCAAGCCATTGGCGCGAAGCACGACGTTGAGTGCTTGTTGCCAGGACACTTTTTGCAAAGACAGATCCATGTTGCCTTTGACAGAATCGCTGATGATAAAATTAATGCCAGAATTTTTAGCGATAATTTGTAAGAGGGTTTTGATACTAACATCTTGAAAATTAAATGCTAAGTCGGTGTTATTGGTACTGGCGTCAAGGCTATCTGTGGGTGGCGTGATCGCCAGTGGCGCAGTAGCTGACATAGGAACAGTGCTAGGTTGAAATGTATCTTCGGCCTTAAGCGCTAATACCTTGATCGACGTGTCCGCTAAAGCGACGTTCGCACCCAACAGGCAGAGCAATGCATAACCAAGTGGGTAACAATAACGCGTTAAGCAAGAAAGTCTCCGGCCTTTAGGTCGGAGTGTTTTAGACTTGGAAGAGGTGTGCAAATCGAACAAGTCCGCACCTTGTGAAACCTCGGCCTTCAGGCCGAGGTACGGTGCTCCTACCGCCCTGAAGGGCGGGGTTTCAAACCAGCTAAGGAATTTGGATGAGAAAATCATGGTCTAGAATCCTGTTATGAAGCTTTCAAATGTAAGGTGATCGTTTGTGGATTAGCTAAGCCACTGGTAGGATCCGCAGGCTCAATCAAGCTGAGGCTATAGGCAGTAATCAGCGTAATTCGGCCAAAGTGATTGCCCATTAAATCCCCTTGTTGGACTTGAAAAATTTTTAAGTCAGGGGTTTGAATGACGGCAAATGTTTTTGCACCCTGAAGCACAATCCCAAGTAAATGTAAGACATCGATTGGATAGCGCTCTAAAGGAGGTTTTGCTAATAAGGCGCTATTAACACTGTCGCTCGTTTGTGGAAAAGGACTGTGCGCTAATTGACCGTTAAAATGATTAGCAGCCCGAAAATGAAACGCGGCAAGCAAACTGGTCGCAGGTGGGGTTTGTTTTTGCAAACGGTTAACATAAACCGTTAAATCAGCCGTGGGGTCTTTTGAACCACAGGCTGTTAACAGGCACAATAAGCCACTAAGTAACCACAGGCGCTTCATGCTGGCACCTGCATTAAAGGTGAATACAGCATAATGGTCATTTGCGCGTCTAAGCTATCGGTGGTCTGACTATTGGCGGTGCTAGCACTTGGGGTTAAGTTAATGGTTAAATTACTGGGGTAGACATAATAAGCCAAGTGGGCTAGTTGATCAAAAAAGGCCCCCAATTGTTGGTAGGTGCCACTTAAAGCTACTTTGATCGGGACGGTGGTATAAAAATCGTTCGGTACCGATGGTTGCGGTTCAAGTTCGCTGAGGGTGAGTTGATTATTGGTGGCTGCTAAGGTTATGTTATCTAAAACTGTTCCCAATGAATCGCTTGCTGGTAGCAACATCATGTATTTATTGATTAAAAGTTTCATTTGGCTTAACTGAGTTCTTTCCGCCGTCAATAACATGGCTTTAGGGATATTACTCGTCAAGGTTATTTTTAATTGACTTTCTTGCA
>CANCKG010000123.1 GCA_947378515.1 Gammaproteobacteria bacterium
CTGTGCGCGGGAAACCCGCACGCAGTGCATGTTAAGGGGGAGAATCGCGATTCTCCCCCTTAAAATCCCCATCGCGTAAGGAGCCACTAGCAAGCTTCTACGTAAAATGTAGTAAATGTGCTGAATAGATACCTCTATTCAGCACTGTGCGCGGGAAACTTAGCAGCAGTGCATGTTAAGGGAGAGAATCGTGACTTTGCCCCAAAGGCTTTTCCTGCCTTATGGGCAAACCCGGCCATGAACAAGGATGTTCATCCAAATTCCTTAGCTGGTTTGAAACCCTGCCCTTCAGGGCGGTAGGAGCACCGTACCTCGGCCTACGCCTAAGGTTTCACAAGGTGCGGACTTGTTCGATTTGCACACCTCTTGCAAGTCTAAAACACTCCGGCCTAAAGGCCGGAGACTTTCTTGCTGGCGCTTTGTGGGAAAAAGCGTGAGCTTTTTCTGCTTTCGCAAAGCCCCTCTTAAAATCCCCCCAGAGCAACAGGAGCCACAGCTCAGCTTCTATGTAAAATGTAGTAAATGTGCTGAATAGCTACAAATTAACATCTTTGATGATCTTCGGGTGATTATATTATGGCAAAATAAGGTATCATTAGAAAAGGTATCTTTGGCGCCTAAGACGCACGGGCTTCCAGCGTGGTGCGTGCTAACTAGCTACAAAACGGTTAACGATAAGTTTAAGGATGCTTAAAATGAGGTGGATTTTTTTAAGTTTGCTAACAGCACTGAGTGGCTTACTCAGTGCCTGCTCTTCAGCAGGGCTCACGAATATTAATTACGCGTATCAGCCACAAGGTGTTCAGCTCGTGGTATCAGCTCCGCCGACGTTAAATGCGTATGATGGCCAAGCGCATGCTTTGTTGCTGGGCGTTATTCAAACCGATCAGTTGGATCCTTTGTATCCGCTATTAACAAGTAACGATGGTTTTGTTAACTTACTGTCGAATCGCGATAATAAGTATGTGCTGCAACGAATTTTTATTCAACCGGATGATCATCGTATCATTGCTTTTGATCGTAACGCCAAAACACAAGCGTTAGTCTTTTTGGCCGGTTATGCCACGTTATTGCCGGCGCAAAGCAGTGTGATTGTTAAAATTCCGGTAGAAGAAAATCATGGCGGATTTTTATGGCTAGATAAAACCTACCGCGTTAAAATGGTCTACGTCTATCTTGATTTAGGGCCGCAAGGCATTATTCGAACACGAGCGTGCGATCAGCCGCTTAGTGTGAGTGAAACCTGCAATCAAGATTTAATAGCAAGTGCCGGATAAATTATCACAAGGAACGTCATCATGTCTTATAAAGCCCCAATCGCTTGGCAACAGGGCCAGTTTTTACAGCCACAACATTTTCAATTAGCAGATCAAAATCAACAAGCACAAATTGCTGCACTGTTACCTCTTGCGCAACAGTATTTTTGGGGTTTTAGTCAATTAGAACTGGATTTAGCGGCATTGGAGCGTGGTCAATTAATCGTCAATAAAGGACAATTGTTTTGGCAAGATGGGAGTTATCTTAATCTTGCCGATAATGCCGTCGTCATTCAGCGTATGATTCCAGTAGATTTGGTTAAAGACGATAATATAGTAGACGTGTTTATCGGCTTAAAACGCTTAGATACCACTAAAGCTAACGCAACGTTAATCGATCAGCAAAGTCTGGCGAGTGTGGACTCACGTTATCTTATTGAGTCCACCCCCATAGTGCAGGCAGATTTGTATCAATCAGGTCCAGACGCTAATGTGAGTCAATTGACGTATGTACTTAAATTATTTTTTAGATCCGAAATTCAAACCGTTCAAGGTTATGATTTGGTGCCATTGGTGAGTATCGTACACCAAAAAAATGTGTTTATAGCGCTTAATACCGTTTGTCCACCAATAGTGCAGCTAGGCGCTTATGCGCCATTTTGGGCGATGTTACAAGAAAATGCGAGCTGTTGGCCATTAGCGTATCAATTTTCCTTGGCGCATCGGCCAAATCTTGATTGGTACCAAATACGGTTAGGAGAATCAGAGCTGGGCAGTTATCTGTTAACGCAGACGCTATATCGGTTGTTGCCACCCTTGTTGAATTTGCTCAAGCAAGCCACTACACATCCTTTTCGTTTATACCAAGCTTTACAGCAAGCAATCCATGAACTTAGTTTCTTTATGAGTGCTGAAACCTTGGCGGACGCTGCCGATCCTATTATGCTTAATTTACTGCCTTATGATCATCAAAAATCGCATCAGTGTTTATTTGCAAGTCAACAGCGGTTAAATCAATTACTCGAAAAAGTGTTAACTGGCCCGCAATACTGTGTAGCCTTAAAAAGAGTAGATAATCATTATGAAGCGCAATTACCAGATCAATTTTTAGCAGGTAATAATCATTTTTATTTGATTATTCAAGGAGCAGAAACTTCAGCAAAAAGCTTTATGGAGCATATTATTGCTTCGAGTAAATTAACTTCGGCACAAGTGATCGATGATTATATCCAACATGCTATTCCTGGCGTTCCTCTCCGTTATTTGTCGAGTCGGCCTACCGGTGCGCCTGACATTGCCGGAGCTGTGTATTTTCAAATCGATTGTAAAAACCCTGAATGGGCGAATATTATTCAAAAATCCAGCGTCGGTTTTTATCCGGGTAATATTCAAGACTCATTAACAGTGGAAATGGTTGCCGCACGAGGGAATTGAATATGACGCAAAATCTGGTCCTTTTTAAGACGTATCAACAACTCATTAATACCGTAGTGGATTTTTTTAGTCAAAATAAATCCATCGGCATGGATGAAGCGCAGCTAATCATTAAAGAAAAATTGATAACAGCAAAAGAAAATTGTCTTGATTATGACGCTAAAGACGTGTCATTAGCAGAATTTGCTGCTTGCGCATTTATTGATGGGTATGCATTATCACAAAAATACCTTGACCAAGCTAAATGGCGTAAAAATTTATTGCAAGATGAGTATTTTAATACGACAGATGCTGGCATATTATTTTTTACGTATTGCGAACAATTAAACCAAGATCAAGTAGATTTGCTGCATTTATATTTCTTTTGTATTGCTTCAGGTTTCAATGGTCGTTACTTTGCAATGGATGAGCGGCCAAGTTTACAAAAAATAATGGCAGCATTATTGCTAAAAATTGATCAAACTGATCAGCAACGTTCCCTTGAAAATCAAGGTTTACTATTGGGTGAAAAGCCTAGTGAAGTTGTATTTAAAGCTTCATTAAGTAAAAAATTATGGTTTATATTACCCATAATAATTTTAATTGGCGCTTACGAGTTTTTTCACTTTAGTATTTCACATATAGTTCAATCTTATTTAATGGTTGCCAGTTAACATGATCAATATTTTATTAAAAATACTATTGTGGTTTGCTCTGCTTTTTTGCTTTGCGTTATTAACTATCGTTTGTGCTGATTATTTTGCTTGGCTTAATTGGCAAGAAGCTTTATTTTTTATTGGTTTAATTGTTGCCACCTTGGTTATTCAATGGTCATGGCGACGTTGGAAATTAAGCCGTTATCTTAAATCATTGTCGGTGAAAAAAACATTAAATTTTGATGCAGTAAAAGCTTTTCATGAAGGATTGCTAGCATTTAAGCGTACGCTGCACGTATCCGAACGGGAATTAAGTAATAAAACTTGGTTTATCGGTATTTCATTCGATTCGATGAACAGTATTGATGTAGAGAAAGGGCTACTGTTAGCTAATAATCAAGCTAATGTGCAGATTCGTCTTGTTCAATTAGATAAAATTTATTTAATGCAATTTGACTTTAAGTCGAGGTTGTTATTAGATCGAGAACTAGAAATTTATCAGCGCTACTTAACGGAATTTGATAAAAAATTTAAATCATCAATTAAGGGTAT
>CANCKG010000124.1 GCA_947378515.1 Gammaproteobacteria bacterium
TGTCGTACCACCACCTGAAGTCGTAATAAAGAAATCAAATGACGTTAGCAAGTCTAACAAAGTCAAAGGCTGGCAAGCAATCACTTGATCGGATTTACGTGGTAACACTTGTTCAAGCGGTTTACCATTAACAACAATAACACCAGTTCCTTTTTTCATGAAGGCGCGTGCAATTGCTGTTTTACGACGACCAGTGCCGTAATTGGTAGGAGCTGCAGTTTTTTTAGCAATAGCCATACTAATAATTCTCAAGAAGGTTAGACAATATCATCAAAGGTTAAGGCCACTGGCTGTTGCGCCGAATGGGGATGTTCACTACCGGCATAGACTTTTAATTTACGGTACATGTCGCGACCTAAAGGACCTTTAGGTAACATACCTTTAATAGCAATTTCAAGTGCGCGAATCGGCGCTTTGATCATCAACTTTTCAAGGGTGATTTCTTTTAATCCACCTGGAAAACCGGTATGGCTATAATAAACTTTTTCTTTTAGTTTACGACCAGTGACATGAACCTTATCAGCATTCACGATGATGATATAATCACCAGTATCAACGTGGGGGGTATAAATAGCTTTATGTTTACCACGTAAACGGGCGGCTACTTCGGCAGCAAGGCGACCTAAAGTCTTACCGGCTGCATCAACAATATACCAATCGTGCTTTACGAGATTGGGCTGGGCGCTAGGCGTCATTAACGACATACTCATGAAAAAATACTTCCTCACAGAAAAACATTCGGGTAATCTGTTATTTTAACACTGAATTTTTCAACTCACAAGAGCGGCAGCAGATTTTTATGACTCAACTGGATTATTTGTTAGCTTTTAGTGGCGGCCTCGACTCTACCACCCTCCTGCATTTACTCGTGCAGGCTTTAAAGAATGAACCCCATGCTAGCTTACGGGCTATTCATATTCACCATGGCTTACAAAGTCATGCCGATGAATGGGCTGTACATTGCCAAAGGGTTTGTAACCAATGGCAAGTGCCACTGGCTATTATCAATGTCAACGCGCATGCCAAACCCGGCGAAAGCCCCGAAGCCGCTGCACGTAGTGCCCGTTATCACGCTCTAGAACAGCAGATGTACGAGAATAGCATTCTAGTCACCGGCCACCACCAAGATGATCAAGCAGAAACATTTCTTTTACAGCTATTGCGTGGCGCTGGCACCAAAGGCTTAAGCGCAATGGCAGAATGGAAGTCATTAACGCAAGGCTGGCACTATCGCCCCTTGCTGAATTATTCGCGTCAGCAATTAGTACAGCTTGCCCAAAGCCACCATTTAACCTGGATCGAAGACCCCAGCAATCACTCACTCGTCTATGCGCGCAACGCCTTGCGTCACAAAATATTACCAAGCGTTCGCCAACATTGGCCGGGCTATGCTAAGACCTTGTGTCGCAGCGCTCAGTTACTTGCAGAAAGCCATGAATTATTGCGTCAATTTGCGCAAGAACAATTAACGCAATGGGGCACCACCAAAGATCGCTTGCCTTTGTCAGCCTTTAGAGAGTGCGCCGCACCTAGACAAGCGCTGTTACTACGTACCTGGCTCGAAAACTTCAATCGACCACTGCCGGCTCAAGCAAAACTAGGGCAATTTCTAAATGACCTGTTAACGGCTCTGCCGGACCGTCACCCCAGCCTTAATTGGGCGACAATGACGCTCTACCGATATCATGACGCTTTATATTGGCGCCTCACGGCCAGTCCCGTGATCAACACACCCATTTGTTGGCTACAGTTCCCCAAACCCTTAATACTCGATGCCAAACGCACCTTGATAGCGAGTTTCTCACAGCAGCAAGGCGGCTTGCGCACCTTGACTCCTGATGAAATAGCTACCTTAACCATTCACACCTGGCATAGCGGCGGGCGCTTTCACCCAGCTGATCGCGTTCACTCCCAGCGCATTAAAAAACTCTTGCAAGAATGGCAAATCCCCATGGAATGTCGGCACGAGCTACCTTTCCTTTATAGTGGTGAGACACTAATCGCAATTATTGGCTACGGCGTCGCGAAAAGTTGGTATGCAACTACTGAAAGCTGGCAATTTATAATCAACAAAAAAACTTAAAAAATTGACCTATACCGCTCGCCATTCAAGATACGAGGTTAGTGATTTAATGTATGCCTATGGCGAGCGTAGAGGTCAATTTTAAATTATACTCATCACACCGAAAGGTACCAGCAATTCTCGGTGAAGCCTCTAGCACAGATACAGCGGTACTTTAAAGATTTTTATTTCGTAGACTTTCGACCATTAAAACCGATAGCAGTGCGGGTTATACTAGGTCTTCACCGAGAATTGCTGGAAAGGTGCGATGAGTATATACTTTACAACTCATATTAAATATACTCGAAAGTCAATTTAAGTGAATGTTTATCATGATAAATAAAAGCATTGCCAAGCTTAAACTCAATAAAACGTTTAATGGCTTGATCATCATCATTAATGTCGTTGCTTTTATTAGCATCGCGTTTTTTGAATACCTTAAACCACTCACCACTGAAGCTGATACTTTCCTAGTGCTTTTTTCACTTACTGCAATTTTCTTCACTATCTGTGAACGAAAAAATTATCCGGTTTTTTTCTTGCTGTCAACTTTTGCCATGATCACTAGTTGGCGCCTCGCGGCTTTAGCAAACTATGCTTGGGTCACGTACGTTTATTTATTAGCAATGATTTTAATAGTCTGTCAATTTATCCAAACGGTGTGGCTGGATGTGCATACGAGATACCAAAAAAACCAGCTGCACTTGAGTATTTTCGAATGGCAATTGGTTTTCATTCGTATATACTTGGGATGCGATTTAATTCCCCATTTTTGTGAAAAATTATTTGCCGGCAGCATAGTGAGAACTATTGATGTAAATTATTTTACTTCCATTCACTCGCCCAGCCCCTTTTATTTCGTGCTACTCGCCGGTTTAATTGAATTCAGTGGCGCGTTAGCCATCAGCTGTGGCTTTATGACGCGCTTAGCAGGCATCGGTTTATTCGTTTACTTTTTAGTAGCCGCCATGATGGGGCATCATTTCAGTAATGGCTTTATTTGGGCTAACCCCAACGGCGGCTGGGAATACCCGCTGTTATGCGCACTACTTTTTTTAAGTTTTGCGATCAAAGGTGCCAATCTATTTTCGGTCGACGCGAATTTACAGCAGCGCTATAAATTGCCTAATTGGCTATTAGCCTTAATGGGAAAACACTACTAAAATTCATAAGATCTTTAGCCACTCATTAAAAGCATTCGTCAAAAATTTAAAAAAAGCGCAGATCTAAGCGCAACGCTTAAGTTAACAACCCACGGCGTTTTTTTAAAACCGTAGAGCCCGATGCCGTTCGCATTAAAATAATTCTTGATTAACCATGCAATAAACAGAGAAATCCACTTAATAGTTATTTTTGAATGAACTAAATTACTTAAAAACTTAAAAATACACTGCATTCAAAAATACACTGTGCGAGCCAGGCTATTTTGCAGTGGCATATTACCGATGGCTAACGCGCCAGGGGTCAGCGGCCAGGTAATTCGAACCGTTATGCTATGAGCTTTGAGTAAGCCATGGTCTATTTTACTGCCAGTAATATCCAGCAACACAGTTTGCCGCCACCGAGCAACAAATGCACCCAAATCATTCGACCCCGCTAAACCAGCCGCGAGATTATCCAAAGCCCGATTCACGTGATGCACGATCGTCACTTGTGCCACTACGCGAGAGGCATACAATTGGGGCAATGCAACACTGATAATTAAAAATCCCAACAAGCTGACACACAGTAAGACTTCCACCAAAGAAAAAGCCTGAGCAGTGTTTTTTCGACGCAACAGCATAACGAAAGATCTCGA
>CANCKG010000125.1 GCA_947378515.1 Gammaproteobacteria bacterium
AAAGCAGAGTTTTCGAGCGACATTTTGGAATGCGAAACTTGGCTATTTAAATGATTTTGTGAATAAGGAAGTTACCAATAGTCAACTAAGACCCAATCAAATTATCGCCGCCTCTCTACCGTATTGTGTGTTGGAAGAATCCATGGCTCGGTCAGTGATCAATGTGGTGGTTGAACACTTGCTAACGCCTCATGGCTTAAGAACTTTAGCAGTGAGTGATCCTGATTATCATGGCATTTATGAAGGGGATCAAACGTTACGAGATAAAGCTTACCATAATGGTACCGTTTGGCCATGGTTACTGGGGCCATTGGCGGCAGCTTTGGTGCAATTTTACTCGAAAGAGCATAGTGCAAATGTGTTACAATCCTGCGTCGAGGCGCTATGGATACACTTTAATGTCGAAGCTGGCCTCGAGTGTATTTCAGAGATTTTTGATGGCGATGCGCCGCATCTTGCTCGTGGTTGCATTCAGCAAGCATGGAGTGTGGCTGAACTAATTCGCATGATGCATTTATTAGAATGAAAGTTTCTTTTAGTACCTATGCGTGGGAAACCCGCGCTGGCGCAGATTAAGGGAGCAAGCCCGGCCATAAACATCCGTGTTCATGGCGCTTCGTGGAAAAAAAGCACGTGCTTTTTTTCCACGAAGCCCTCTTAATGATTCCTCATCGGGTAAGGTGCGCTTAGTGTTTATTTGCGCAATCAATAATATAGTGGTGTATTTATTAGAATGAAAGTTCTTATGTTTGGCTGGGAGTTTCCACCGATGGTTAGCGGTGGATTAGGCATTGCCTGCCATGGCATTGTCCAGGGATTGTTGGATAAAAAAATTGATGTGATGCTCGTATTACCTTTTGCGCACAAAAAAAGTTCACCGCAAGATAAATATTTGCACTATATTGATGTATTAAGCCATCAGGTTGGTAATGGCACCATTGACATTGAATTTGTTGATGCGTTGTTGCAACCTTACTTAACGGCTGAAAGCTACGCGATCAATAAGCAAAAGACGTCAGCGGTTTTATATGGCGTTGATTTATGGGCTGAAGTACGTCGTTATGCTAAACAAGCGGCGTTGATTGCGGAAAAAGTAGCGCACGATGTTATTCATTGCCACGATTGGTTGACAGTATTAGCGGGCATCGAAGCTAAAAAGATAAGTGAAAAACCATTGATTTTTCACATTCATGCGTTAGAACAAGATCGCAGTCCACAAAGCCCCTGTTTTGCCACGCAAGAAATTGAAAGGCAAGGTTTGCACGCAGCTGACTTGATTATTACGGTGAGTCAATACACCAAAAAGCGCATTATGCGAGAACATTTTATTGCGGCTGAGAAAATTGCCGTCGTCTATAATGGGCATGTAGGTAGTGTTAAACACGTTCCTAAAGCATCACTATCGGCTGTTAAAAAATTTACGGTGTTATTTTTAGGGCGCGTGACGGAACAAAAAGGTGTGCACTATTTTATTAAAGCGGCTGAAAAAATTTTAAACTATCGACAAGACGTTGAGTTTATTATCGCCGGTGAAGGGGATTTGTTACCTTATGCCATTGAAACATGTGCGAGTCTAGGTATTTCTAAATATGTACACTTTAGCGGTTTCCTTGATCGCGCTGAAGTCGCTAAGATGTATCAATTAAGCGATGTGTATGTGATGCCCAGTGTGTCAGAGCCTTTTGGTATTGTCTGTTTAGAGGCGATCGCACACGGAATTCCGGTAGTCATTTCGAAACAATCGGGAGTATCTGAAGTGTTGACGAATTCATTGAAAGCAGATTACTGGGATAGTGATCGCTGCGCCGAACATATTATTGCCTTGTTAGATTATCCAGCCTTACAACAAGAACTGTTACCGCATGCAACACGTGAGCTGTCGATGTTGACCTGGGATAATGCGGCATCAGCTATCATTAACCATTATCATTCTATTATCTAACGTCAAGTGTGCCCTTATGCCTTCAGTTTGTTTTTATTTTCAAGTACATCAACCTCATCGATTACGACATTATAGTTGTTTTGATATTGGCCATCAACCGTATTATAAAGATGATGTGCAAAACCAAGCAATTTTATTAAAAGTGGCGCATAAATGTTATTTGCCTGCTAACGCGCTGATGTTGAAATTAATTCAACAGCATCAAGGGCAATTCAAAATAGCTTATTCCATTAGTGGGGTGGCGATTGAACAATTCAAAAAATATAGTCCAGAAACCTTAGATTCGTTTAAACGTTTGGTCGATACCGGTTGTGTGGAGCTACTCAATGAAACGTTTTACCATAGTTTGAGTTTTTTATTTTCACCATCTGAGTTTTTAGCGCAAGTTGAACAACATCACCAATTGATTAAACACGAGTTTGGTCAAGCCCCAGTCACGTTTCGAAATACCGAGTTAATTTATAATAATACCCTTGCCAGCTTGGTTGAATCGTTGGGGTATAAGGTAGCGTTAGCAGAAGGCGCTGAAAAAGTATTAGCTTGGCGTAGCCCAAATTTCATTTATCAAGCTGCCGGCACCAATAATCTTAAGTTAATGCTACGCAATTATAAATTATCTGATGATATTGCCTTTCGCTTTTCAAACCCTGCCTGGGCCGAATACCCACTGATGGCCGATAAATTTGCTTCGTGGTTACATCAAGCGGCAGGCAATGCTGATGTCATTAATCTTTTTATGGATTATGAAACCTTTGGTGAACACCAATGGGCCGATAAAGGTATTTTTAAATTCCTTGACGCCTTACCGGAATTTATTTTACAACATACGGATTTTGATTTTTGTACACCGGCTGAAGCTATTACTCGTTATCCAGTTCGTGATGTCTTAGATATTCCGGAATTTTATTCCTGGGCGGATGAAGAGCGTGATTTAAGTGCGTGGCGTGGTAATGCTTTACAAGAAGATGCATTGCAAAATATTTTTTCCTTAGAGCAAAAAATTAAAGCCTCAGGTGATAAAAATTTACTCGATAATTGGCGTTCATTGTTAACTTCTGATCATTTTTATTATATGTGTACCAAATGGTTTGCCGATGGCGATGTACATAAATATTTTAGCCCGTATGATGACCCCTATAGCGCGTATATTAACTTTCAAAATGTAGTAAAGGATTTACGGCAACGCGTAGAAGGGCTTAACTAACGTATTATTACGTGTTTTGTAAGAGCTGGCCATAAAGTCTAAGGTAGGCCAGCAATTCTTGGTGAAGCCTCTAGCTTAGATGCAGCGGCACTTTAAAGATTTTTATTTCGTAGGCCTTAACCATTAAAACCGATAGCAGTGCGGGTTATAATGGGCTTTCACCAAGAATTGCTGAAGATAGGCATACAGCGTAGTTAAAGCAGCCGACGTGCTGAGCGTTCATCCAAATTCCTTAGCTGGTTTGAAACCCCGCTCTTCAGGGCGGTAGGAGCACCGTACCTCGGCCTACGCCTAAGGTTTCACAAGGTGCGGACTTGTTCGATTTGCACATCTCTTCCAAGTCTAAAACACTCCGGCCTAAAGGCCGGAGACTTTCTTGCTAGTCCAGGGTTAAGCGCGAAGCGCGCAACTCTGATTAGTAAAAAACAATACAGCAAGCGCTGTAAGCGCTTCAGAAACGGTGACGTGTCAGCCGCAACACCCTTTTGTCCTTTCCAGGCTGGAAATTGTAGGTGACCTTGAACCCGGGTTGCGCTACGCTTACTCGGGACTAATGGCTTTCAGGCCTTCGGCCTGTGTAGTGTCACATCTAACAAGTTTTAAATGAAAAGGTGTGTGCCTACCTTAAGCCATAAAGCTCCGTTGCTATCATTTTTTCAATAATCTCATCACTTCTTCACGAGCAGTGGTTGCCGTTAATAAGGTAGCAT
>CANCKG010000126.1 GCA_947378515.1 Gammaproteobacteria bacterium
TGGCATCGACAGTGGTCGCATCGATATGGCGGGTATGGGTTCAGCGGATCCTGTCGCATCGAATGCCACGGCCAATGGTCGGCAATTAAATCGGCGTGTTGTTTTAACCTTATTTAATAAGTAGGCTCAATATATGTTGTTGTTAGAAATCCCTGTAGTCCAAGAAATCGTTGCAAAAATCACTTTAAAGAATTTTTATTTGCGCTTATGTGCGTATTTAATCGAAGATTTTTCCAATTGGGATAATTTTCAAAAATCGGCCCGTCATGCCGTGTATGTACCGAATGGCGTTTTAGAATTGATGCCAATTTGTAACGATGAATTTTACAGTTTCAAATATGTCAATGGCCACCCCAATAACCCGCTCACTAATAAACTCAATGTCGTGGCCTTTGGGATGCTGGCCGATGTGGTGACCGGTTACCCGTTGATGATTTCATCGATGACGTTATTAACGGCTATGCGGACCGCGGCGACTGCAGCCTTAGCGTCGCGTTATTTAGCGAAAAAAACCAGTAAACGTCTTGCCATTATTGGCTGTGGCGCTCAGAGTGAATTTCAAATTTTAGCGCACCATGCCTTATTTGATTTAACCGATGTTGTGTATTTCGATATCGATCCGGCTGCAATGCTGCGTTTTGCCGACAATTTAAAAAACGAAGCTTTTAGCTTGATTCCCGCAGATACTATTCAAGCGGCTATTCTTGATGCTGATATCATTATTACCGCCACCGCTTGTAAAGAAAAATTGCATATCTTAGAGCAATCCTGGTTAACGCCTGGCCAACATATCTGTGGCATCGGCGGCGATGCACCGGGTAAGACTGAACTCGACCCAGAAATTTTACAGCACGCAAAAATTGTTGTTGAATATTTACCACAAACCTTAAAAGAAGGCGAAATTCAAAATTTAGGAAAAGATGCCACCAGTCTGGTTCATGCTGAAATGTGGGAAATATTATCGGGTCTTAAAGCTGGGCGTGAAAATGATACCGAGATCACGGTGTTTGATAGTGTTGGATTCGCACTGGAAGATTTTAGTATCTTGCGTTTATGTTATCAACTCGCCACCGAACATCGTTTGGGCAAAACCATCGATTTAATTCCGCAATCATTAGTCGACTGTAAAAATCTATATGGTTTATTGAGAAACACTCATGAAAACACCACAAAATCTTAATTTAATCGGTTTTGCTTCAGGTATCGCGGCTAATAATCCCGATTGCGCCTTAGGCCCTTGGTATTTGTATTATCATCCGAGTCTATTTGCCTCATTGAGTTTTAAAACTCATTGGCACGCGATGGTCCAAACGACTTCTCTAGCGTATGGTCATGCTGTCTTGCCATTGGCCGAACAAAATTTAAGCGAATTAGCCCAAGTCGTGCTGCCATTGGCGGAGAATAACCAAGCCTTTTGTGTGGTGGGTGGTGATCATTCGAGCGCTATCGGTACCTGGAGTGCTGTGGCACATGCTAATCGCGTGCGTGGTGCTATCGGCCTTATCTGGATCGATGCGCACATGGATAGCCATACACCCGAAACTTCAGAAACCCAAAATATCCACGGTATGCCGGTGGCACATTTAATGGGGCATGGGGTGGCGTCATTGTGTCAGCTACTTGATAAGGCACCTAAAGTCATGCCAGAACATATCTGTTTGATTGGCATTCGCAGTTATCAAGCTGGTGAAGCGGCTTTATTAGCGCAATTAGGTGTGAAAATTTATTTTATCGAAGAAATACGAGCACGCGGTATCGAGGCGATTTTTAAGGAAGCCCAAGAATACGTGTTACAGAATACCTGTGGTTTTGGTCTCAGTATTGATCTAGATGGATTTGATCCGCTGGATGCACCAGGCGTCGGCTGTCGTGAAGTAGGTGGGATCGATGGACAAGCCTTTTTAAAAGCAGTGCAGGCTAATCTTAATAAAGCACAGTTTTTAGGTTTGGAAATCACCGAATACAATCCAATTCGTGATATCAATGCGAAATCGGCGCAGTTACTAGTTGAAATTATCAATGCAGTATATGGTTGATTGCCTTAACGATGGTAAGGGTGCTCTTGGAGAATACAAACAGCGCGATACAGTTGTTCAGCCATGATGACGCGCACCAAGGGGTGAGGCATGGTTAAATTTGATAAACTCCATTGCTCATAGCTGGCAATCATGTTTAAGTCTAAGCCTTCGGGCCCACCGATTAAAATACTGATATGTTCGCTTAAGTCATGCTGGGTTTTTAAATGCTTGGCGAGTTCATGCGATGAAATAGCGCATCCGCGACGTTCCAGCGCGATAATGCGATGATTTTTGGCGACTTTCGCAAGTAAGGCTTCGGTTTCTAGCTGGGTGATTTTATCGATATTGGCATTGTTACTGCGTTTGAGCGCCGGCACTTCGCTTAATTCGAGGCGGTAATCAGCTGGCATGCGCTTGGCATATTCTTGATAAGCAGTTTCGACCCAAGCCGGCATGCTTTTGCCGATAGCAAGCAGTTGAATTTTCATGGCATTTGTAAAATTAGCGCCACAAATCTTCTAATTGGTAATGATCACGGGCCGATTGTTGCATGACATGGACAATTGCATCGCCTAGGTCGACTAATACCCATTCACAATCTTGTTCACCTTCAAAGCCGACGATTTCAAAACCGGCGAGTTTAGCACTTGCCATGACGCGATCAGCGATGGCTTTGACATGGCGATTAGAGGTGCCGGTACAAATCACCATCAAATCGGTAATGTCGGTAATGCCGGTGACATCCAATTCGATAATAGCTTGCGCCTTGCCATCTTCCAATTGGCCGCGGATAAAGCTGGGTAAATCGGTGGGGAAGCTTGCTGTTGTTTTAAGTGGTGTCGTCATCGAGTGATCAGTGTCTTAAGTGTTAAAAAAATGTGGTTCAGTATAGCATGTAACGGGATCTTCTTGATGCATTTCCAGCATGTTCTTGAGGGTGGCAGCGACGATGGCTGAATGTGGTTTGGGTGCGTAAAAGAGCTTTAAGCCAGCGTCATGACGCATGACCGGTGGCCTGTTCCGTGGCTGGTCTAATTGTCGTCTTTCATTCGCCAAGGACTGTAAATAATATTGATTACGGCGATAGTCATTATGTGAGGTATAACGATGGAATAAAATCCCTAGGGCAAAAATACCTTCATTATTTAAGCAGAGTAAAATAAGTTTTAATTTTTGCGCGGTGTTGGCTAGCGAACAGATGTAAGTGTGCAGTTGGCTTTTAAATGGCCAGCAAGCATTCACAATATCGGTGGGTGGAAAAGTGAGTTCGAGCAAGGCCAGCAGGGGTGCCATCTGTTTCCGTAGTCCTGCTTCTTGATGCGCCAGCATTAACGGGCAAAGGTTTTCTCTGTAAGACCGGTGCAACAGATAGCACAAATGGCTTGAGACGCCCATTTGCTGTAAATCGACTAATAATTGTTCATAATGCAATAGTAGCCGAGGATTACCCTGTTGCGCCAGTAATTGACCGAAAGTGCTACCATCAGCGGTACTTAGGGTTAACAAATTAGCGATGCCGGCAGCGTGAAAGCCGCGTCTTAAGCAACGATCTAAAAAATGCACGGTATGTTCGAGTCCACGATGGTGTTGATGACCAGCAATGCATTGAATGAGCGATTGATCACGCTGAATATCTTGCTGCAAGCTGTGTAAGACCAGGTTTTTGGATAAGCCCCGTTCGATCAAATAATCCACCACTAGCCAATAATGTCTTAAGCCTGCCGCTGGTTGATAAAGCGCGATGTAACGATCAAAGGAATACACTTCGGCGGTGGGTGACCAGAGAACTTCAAACAGGTCTGAGGGAGAAGCTTC
>CANCKG010000127.1 GCA_947378515.1 Gammaproteobacteria bacterium
CTGGTTTGAAACCCCGCCCTTCAGGGCGGTAGGAGCACCGTACCTCGGCCTACGCCTAAGGTTTCACAAGGTGCGGACTTGTTCGATTTGCACACCTCTTCCAAGTCTAAAACACTCCGGCCTAAAGGCCGGAGACTTTCTTGCTAAAAAATTTACTACCATTCACAAGCGATAGCACATTGTTAGTTATTCATCAGTAAATCAACCGTCTTTATCAGTGTAGCCCAATTTTTTTTGTTGGTAAATATACCCATCATACCGGCAGCAATTCTCGGTGAAAACCCGCTATACCGCTCGCCAATGAAGATGCGAGATTAGCGATTTAAAGTGTGCCCATGGCGAGCGGTATAGCTCTATTTTAAATTTATACCCATCGCACCTTAAGGTGCGATGGGTATATAACTTGCACTGCTATCGGTTTTAATGGTCAAAGTCTACGAAATGAAAATCTTTAAAGTGCCGCTGCATCTGGGCTAGAGGCTTCACCGAGAATCGCTGTCGTACCGGAAGGTGCGATAGGTATAGCTGACAGAAAATTAGCACGTACGGCCAATTGGTTTTCTACCACCCTATTGGTAGATGCTTTGTATTTATTCAGCACTGTGCGCGGGAAACCCGCACGCAGTGCATGTTAAGGGGGGCGCGATTTTTTCGTTATTGCATTAACCACAGGTTTTCTAAGCGTTCACACTCCGTAGCCACTGTGGCCCGTTCTAAAATCAACGTATTCAGACGTGCAGCATTATTGGTTTCATAGATCACAGGCTCGGCCAAGGCTAATTCTATTGCTACTAACTGGCTTTGTGCATCGCTCAGTTGTGCTTCTAATTTAACCAGGTTGATCGCTGGCGTTTTAAGCGGCACGGTAGATTTTTTAGCGCTAAGCGCCACTACTGGCGTTTCTGCCTTCGCTTCTTTACTCATTTCACGTCGATAATTCATTAACCATTTTTGGTATTCATCTAAATCTTGTTCGAATTCGACGACTTGGCCATTAGCGACCAAGATTAACGTATCGGTGGTCGAACGTAATAAATGCCGATCATGCGAGACGACAATCATTGCGCCTTGATAATCTTGTAGTGCCATCGTTAAGGCATGACGCATTTCAAGATCTAAGTGATTGGTCGGTTCATCGAGCAATAATAAATTGGGTTTTTGCCAAATTAATAGCGCCAGGGCTAGCCTGGTTTTTTCACCGCCGGAAAAGGGACCTATTTCTGCTAAGGCTTGATTACCGGCAAAACCAAAGCTGCCTAGGTATTTACGTAATTCTTGTTCATTGGTGTTCGGGCTCATGCGTTGCAAATGCAGTAAGGGACTAGCATTGACATCTAAACTATCTAATTGATGCTGATCAAAATAGCCAATTTTAAGGGCAGGATTGATAAAATGCTGCCCCGTTAACGGATCTAAATGACCGGCCAAACATTTAATCAACGTCGATTTACCAGCGCCATTGGGGCCGATCAACCCAATGCGCGCTTGATTGGTTAAGGCAAAATTGATTTTATTTAAAATAATTTTATTGCCATAACCGATATCGGCGTTATCGACATTGAGTAGTGGATTAGAACAAGGCGTCGAATCGCGGAAACTAAAATGAAAGGGGCTATGCACATAAGCTGCTTGAGTGACTTCCATCCGAGCCAAAGCTTTAATTCGACTTTGCGCTTGGGTCGCTTTAGACGCTTTAGCTTTAAAGCGATCGATAAAGCTTTGTAAATGCGCGCGTTGTTTTAATTGTTTTTCATGCGTGGCTTGTTGCAGTGCTAATTGTTCGGCCAATTGTTTTTCAAAGTCGCTGTAATTACCGGTATAGAGACTTAATTGTTTATTTTCTAAATGCACAATGTGAGTGGCGATCTCATCTAAGAAATCCCGATCATGGGAAATAAATAATAAAGTGCCGGTATAACGCTTCAGCCAATCTTCTAGCCAAATGATCGCATCTAAATCCAAGTGATTGGTCGGTTCGTCGAGCAACAACAAATCTGATCGACACATGAGCGTGCGCGCCAAATTCAAACGCATCCGCCAGCCACCTGAAAAAGAACTCACTGGTCGCACTTGTTCGGAAAAACTAAAGCCCAAGCCACTCATCAATTGTGCGGCTCTAGCCGGTGCCGTGTAACCATCGATAACGCCTAGCTTACCGTACAATTCGGCAATTTCCATGCCATCTTCAGTCGTAGTCAGTGCTAATTCAATGCTGCGTAATTCAGCATCGCCATCGATCACATAATCCAGCGCACTTTGACTCGTGGCTTTCACTTCTTGTTCTAAATGCGCAATGGCCAAATGACTCGGTACGCACACTTCACCGACATCAGGCCCTAAAATACCACGTAACAAGGCGAATAAACTCGATTTCCCCGCTCCATTTTCGCCGGCAATACCGACTTTTTGCGTGGCGTGAACGATTAAATTTACGCCATCGAGTAAGGGTTTGGCACCGCGCGAAAAAGAAACATTGGTCAATTGCAGCATAGGGGATCTATTGGAATTATTCGTGAAATCGCGTAGTTTAGCATTTTGTAGGCTTCAACGCTGTTAATTCACTCATTAACTCGGATAAATAGCAAGGTTCGGCAATCAAGTGTTCTTTTTTAGTCCTGCTCAACGCTTTAATTTTAATCTCTAAGCGCAGCACCAGCGATTTATCTGCTAATGGCCAACATTGAACCACACTTAAAGGCTTGAAGCTGCGGGTGTATTTGCACTTGAGACTGCCAGCTTGATGCTCACGATAGCGTCGCATTAAATTTGTGGTATAGCCCGTGTAATAGGCATCATTACTGCAATAGAGCATATAGAGCCAATAAGTCATGAAGAAACATCGGTGAAAGGGTTAGTAATATACCGCTCGCCATTCAAGATGCGAGGTTTGTGATTTAACGTGTGCCTATGGCAAGCGGTATATCTCTATTTTAGATATATACCCATCGCACCTTGAGATGCGATGGGTATATAACCCGTACTGCTATCGGTTTTAATGGTCAAAAATCTACGAAATGAAAATCTTTAAAGTGCCGCTGCATCTGGGCTAGAGGCTTCGCCGAGAATTACGGATTCAACACCACGAGTGAAGAAACTGCACGTGAAGGCTCGTAAAATAAGATCAAAGGTTTTCAGCGAATGTTGAAACTCTGTATAATGACTTGAAACATAAGATTGGAGCTGGCGATAGGAATCGAACCCACGACATGCTGATTACAAATCAGCTGCTCTACCAACTGAGCTACGCCAGCTAAACGTGAAGGGCATTCTACCAGATAAGGCCCGGGTGTCGTCAAGGGTTTTTTACCATGGGTGGATTTTAAATGGTGAAATCGTGCGATCGGAGTGTATGTGCTCTGCTTATTCGCTTGGCAGGACTGTTCAGTTAAAGCGTTAGGATTCTTTAGCCCCTTAAAATCCTCCGTCGCTGCCAGTCGCCACAGTTAAGCTTTTACGCAAAATAGGTGAAATGTGCTGAATAGCTACAAGTTAAGTTCTTAAGCTTGCCTTAAGCTAATAGCGTTTATAGTGAAGCTACTAGTTAAGTAATGACAGTGAGGGCAAAGCAGATGTTTTATACCTATACTTCTTTAGAAAAAGAAAAACAGCATAAATTGTCGAAATTACAAGCTCAGTTTGCCGAGTATACGAATTTTTTTCCTGCGGATGAAAAGTCACTGTTGACAGCAAAATTAATGTACTTTCGTAATAAAATGTATAAAAAAACGTGTCCGAATAGTCAAACAATGCAACCCATTATTCCACACCGTTCAAATTGGCAGGCTACGGTAAGTGATGAGAATCATTATCCGATAAGC
>CANCKG010000128.1 GCA_947378515.1 Gammaproteobacteria bacterium
AAAGCTCTCACCGTGCATTAATGCATTGCGAATATTGAGTAAGCGACGTTCAACGGTAGCATCCGGGGTCAGGGCATCGGTTTTGATTAAAATATGCCTAACATCAGTTTCCGTGATGATGGTTGACGTTGCAACGTTCATTTTTTTAACATCGAGCAATTCGACAATATGAATGCCATTGGCAGCACGTCCCGGCGGAGCAATTTGGCCAGGTTTCAATTCTTCGACTAGTTTGCTTAACGCTTCGGGTCATTGCGCGCGGGTTTTCCAGGCCAAGTCGGTGGCTTGGACAGAGGTTGTCATGCCAGAGGCGGCGATCGCATCGGCTAAGCTTTTGCCAGCAGTGATTTGGCTGCCAATGGCATCAAAAATACTTTTAGCAGCGGCCATTTGCTCAGGTGTAGCATTGGCGGGTAGGGGTATTAAGACATCGTATAAGTGATAGGTAGTGCCATTATCATTGGTTTTTTGGTATTTAGCAGGGTCGGCAGCAATTTTTTTAGCTAAGTTGTCGATTTGCCAGGGGGCTATTTTTAAACCACCGGCCAATTGCCGCTGTTGTAAACCTTGAACCAGTAATTGGGCGGCGATTTGTTTTTTAAAGACATCAAAATCCATGCCTTGATGTTTTAAGGCGTCAGGTAATTGACTGACGGAAATACCGTGTTGGGCAGCGATGGTTTCAATCGCTTCGTCAATTTTGCCCGCCGCTAGGGTAAATCCGATCATTTTAGCCGCTTGAATTTGCAAGCTTTTAGCAATTAAATTATCCAGTGCTCGTTTTTTTAACGCCTCGGGTGTTAGAGTGGTAGCGCCACTGGCTTGTTGTTGCTCATTTAAGCCATTGATTTCTGAATCTAATTCGGATTGGCTAATGATTTGATCATTAACAATGGCGACAATTTTATCGATGTGATCTGTACTCGCAAAACTTGTAAAAGGTATTGCCCAGCAACAGCCAATAACTACACTAGAACAGACAACGCGACGCAGTAAACTCAACATGATAAAAACCATTGCAAAAGAATAACGGTATTGTAGCTCGCTTTAGTTTAAAGAGCATTAACTATTCGGTCTATTTGAAGACTTTCTTTCTAAGTCATGTAGGTGTGTCACTTTTTTTATCGGAGCCGAAAGTCATTCGCTTGGTGTGGCTCACATTTAGCGTTAACAATGGTAGACGATTTAGCGGGTTTGTCGCCAGGAATAGTGGCTTGTTTTTAGTCGCGCGCTAGTCGTTAGCCTGCGTTGTCAAGACGGTGCTTTTGATCATTCGTGGCGGTTTTTGTTTTCATGATCCTATTCTTTATCATGAGAAAAAGCATGGTCGTTTGCAATCAGGGAACAACTACATAATAATGTGCGCATTATGGCAACAAAAAATCCAAACCAAGGTATTTCGTGAAAGAATCCTCCACCGTAGAATTAAGTATCGAGCGTTTGAGTCATGATGGTCGCGGTATTGCCTATTTAGATGGCAAGATCGTTTTTGTCGATAATGCCTTGCCTGGCGAAGTCGTTGAAGTGGTGCGCACCCAAAAGCGGAGTCGTTTTGAAGAAGGTCGAGCGATGACGATTCTGAAAGCAGTCCCTGAACGCGTAATGCCGAAGTGTGAACATTTTGGTGTCTGTGGTGGATGCAGTTTGCAGCATATGAATGGCATCACCCAAATTACGTTCAAACAACAATTTCTAGCCGAACAATTACAGCATTTTGGGGCCGTAACGCCAGATGCCTGGTTAAGTCCGCTGCAAGTCGACAGTTATGGATATCGCCGTAAAGCCCGCATAGGGGTGCGTTATGTTGAGAAAAAACAAAAAGTGCTGGTCGGTTTTCGCGAAAAAAACGGGCGTTACCTAGCCGACATTAAAGCTTGTGTAGTATTAGAGCCGATGTTTGGTACGCGTATTGAAGAATTTGAAGCGTTGATTCGTCAATTATCAAATTTTAAAGACATTGCCCAACTCGAAGTCGCCATGGGTGATAGCGATGCGGCCATGATTGTGCGTCATTTGTCGGCCTTTACGGATAACGATTTGGCTTTATTCGCTAAGTTTTCTGAAACCAGTGGCATAGCGGTATTTTTACAACCCAAAGGTTTGGATACGGTCAAGAAATTCGTTCCCACTGACAGCGACGATTATTTGCATTATTCGCTGCCTGCTTTTGATTTGGTCTTTGATTTTCATCCTAACGATTTTACCCAAGTGAATTTACCGATGAATCGTTTGATGGTCGAGCAAGCTCTGGCTTTGCTCGATTTGCAGCCGGAAGATCGGGTGTTAGATTTATTCTGTGGTATCGGCAATTTCAGTTTGGCTTTAGCACGCAAAGTGGCTTTTGTCTTGGGTGTTGAAGGCGATGCCTTGATGGTCAAGCGCGCTTATCATAATGCGGCTAAAAATAATTTAAGCCATGTTGAATTTGTGGTAGCGGATTTAACGCAGTCATTTGCTTTCGCTGATGGTTTAGCTATTAATAAAATCTTGATTGATCCACCACGAGCGGGCGCATTAGACGTCTTGCCGCATTTGATTGCCTTGAAGCCTGAAAAAATTGTCTATGTGTCGTGTAATCCTGCCACCTTAGCCCGTGATGCCAAAATACTGAGTGAAAACGGTTATCGTTTAGTCACAGCTGGGGTGTTAGATATGTTTCCGCATACCGCACATGTCGAATCGATGGCGCTGTTTGTGCGGTGCTGATGAAGCTGTTTAGCGTTTACGCGCGGGTTTGCTCCGGCGATGGTCACGTTAAAAAGGGAAGAATGCGGTAAATAAATACGATGTCGTTATCATTGGTGCCGGTATTGCGGGCTTGACCCAAGCCTTGAGTTTAACCCAAGCGGGTTTTACTGTCGCAATCGTCGATTGCCAGCCTTGTCCAATCCCATGGCAGCGTACCGATGTTTGGGATAATCGGGTTTTTGCTCTGACCCAAGCCAGTTGTGCGCTCTATCAAGCTTTAGGCATTTGGCCATTATTAATGGCTCGGCGGATCAGTGCCTATTCGACAATGGACTTATGGTGGCCGGGCTTTTCTGATCAAGCCTTAACACTCAATGCGACAGAGGCAGCCGTCAGTTGTTTAGGTCATATCGTCGAGCAGAGTGTGTTACGCGATGCCTTATTGGCTCAAACGACAGGGATGTGTTATTGGGGTCATGCTTGGCAATCACTGACCCATAGCGCTAATGGTTCAACGGTAATTTTAAGTAATGGCACAGCTTTACACGCAGCCTTAATTGTTGCCGCCGATGGTGCAGGGTCGAAAGTGCGAAACTATGTAGCAAATCCTAGTTTTAGTTTTTCGTACCAAGCAGTCGCAATCATTGCGACTATCAAGAGTGAATTGATGCATCAATGTGTTGCGCGACAAGTGTTTCACCCAGAAGGAACATTGGCGTTATTGCCTTTGACCGATCCTTACTTAAGTTCTTTGGTATGGTCGGTACCATTTGAAAAAGTGGCGCTGTTAAAGCGATTATCGGATTCAGCCTTGGCAGTAAGTTTAACCGTGGCGACAGATCATGTCTTAGGTGACTTAACGCTTCAGTCAACACCACAAAGCTTTCCTTTGCAAGCCCTGTGTGCCGATACGTTGGTCATGCCAGGCTTGTGTTTTATTGCCGATGCAGCCCATGTGATTCACCCATTGGCAGGTTTGGGGTTGAATTTGGGTTTAGCCGATGTGGAATATTTAACGGCACAATTAATCAAAGCCAAACGTTTAAATCGACCTTTAGGGCATTTAAGTACGTTAACGCCTTATGGTCGAGTGCGTAAAGTCGCAGCGCTGCAAATGAT
>CANCKG010000129.1 GCA_947378515.1 Gammaproteobacteria bacterium
CTACATGGTTTTAAATTGCTCGTGTGTACCATTCTAGCAAGATTAACCTTAACGCAGGCTGAAAATATTAACTAGAATGATCTTCTATACCGCTCGCCATTCAAGATGCGAGATTTGTGATTTAACGTGTGCCTATGGCGATGGGTATATCTCCACAAAGTCCCCCTTAACCCCCCATCACTGCCAGTCGTCGCAGCTAAGATGTTACGAAAAATATAGGCAATGTGCTGAATAGCTACAAAAAGACTTAACTCTCTTTTAGGCTTTTAGGGCAACAGGCGCCACCAGCTTGATTTTATGTAATTTCGGACTATAATATACCAAAATTATACTATTACTTAGCCATAATTCCTCACGCTATTGTTTACAATGGACTCTGCATGATTCAGTTGACCACACTTCATAAAAACTTATTCATTATTGCCATGATCATAAGCTTTTCAATGATTTTCTTTAATGAATCTGGCTCCATTGGTGTCGCTTCGCCACAAATCCAAAGGGCTTTGAATCTGTCAATCGTCGATTCTCATTGGATCATGAATGCTTTTTTATTAACCGCTGCGCTATTGCTGTTACTCGGCGGTAAATTAGCGGATCATTATGGTTGTCGTAAAGTCTTTATTATCGGGATTATAGTATTTGCTATCGCATCGGTATTTTGTGCTTGTGCACAAAATGGCACAATACTGATCGGTGCACGAGTGATGCAAGCCATGGGTGCAAGTTTGATCTATCCTAGTGGTGGCGCGTTGCTCAGTTTGCATTTTAGCAAAAAAACCTTTACCAAAGTCTATGGCACCGTCATAGGCATCGCTTATCTGTTTATTGCTTTTGGTCCTTTGTTGGGTGGCATGCTTACCGAATTTTTAACCTGGCGCTGGTTGTTTTGGGTTAATATTGGCTTTTGTTTGGTTTGCCTATGCCTTACTTTACGCGCGATCCCAAAGGATATTAAGCGCAAAGATCAATTGCGTTTAGACTTAAAAGGATTATCATTCTTGATCATCGGTTTAGGAGCGTTTGTTATCACATTAATGCAAGCTTCTTCATGGGGTTGGAGCAGCTCGTTGACCTTGACTTTATTCACTTTATCTGTTTTATTTTTATTCGCCTTTATCATCACCGAAGCTACCGCTAAGGATCCTTTGTTACCGGTATTATTATTTCGTGACCCTACCTTTTTAGCCGGCAATCTTATTTATGCTTTAGTCGCCTCCTGCTTTGCTGCACTTGTTTTTTGGGCTTTTTGGCTACAACAAACCTTTCATTTTTCAGCCGTTACTGCTGGTATTGCAATGATTCCAGCAACGGTAATTAGTTTGTTTATGCTACGCATCAGTGGTAACTGGGGCGATCGCGTTGGATCCCGTAAACCGATGTTGGTAGGTGCATGGTTATTAGTTATGGCGTTGGCATGGATTGCGATCAGCGCGAATAGACAATCATATCCTTGGTTTTTTTTCGGCTTGTTATGCTTTGGCTTTGCCACGCCGTTGATTATTCCCAATACCATAGCCGCCATCATGGATTCGGTTGAACCAGATTTACGTGCCAGTGTTGCCGGTGTTTATTTAACCTTGCAACATGTCGCCCTTAGTTTAGGCTTTGCCATGCTATCGGCAATCACAACTACAGTGGATGGCCATAATCTTAAGCGGTTACTGCAATCAACACCTGCGTATGCCAACCTCACCATCCAGCAAGTACATAACTTATTACTCGGGAAAACACTTATTGTGCCATTAACGATGACGCAAATGCTAAGCTTAAAGCAAGCAGCGACATTGACTTATACGCATGCTTTTTCGTGTGCCATGTTTGCTTTAAGTCTGCTTCAACTGATTGTTTTGGGATTAACTCTACGTTTTATTCCTAGAAAAGCTGGATAAAATTTACCCACCTTAAGACATTTATCTACCAACGCCAAATATAAAAAACTTAATAACACATGTGGTATAGCAACCAAAATCAACAAGTGACCATCTACATTTTCGCCAAAGCTAATGCTAAAAAAACTATTCTATTAGGTGCAACCGAACAACAACTACTGATTTCAATTCATGCAAAGCCGCACCATGGCCAGGCCAATGTTGAACTCATTGGCTATTTAGCGCAATTATTGCACGTCCCAAAAACCCAGCTTATGTTACAACGCGGTAAGCATAGCAAACATAAACAAGTCATAGCACCATTAACCGATGCATTGGCACAAACTCTCCACGTTTTACATGAGAAACTTAAGATACTCACTTAACGAACCTCATTTTTTCCAGGAGTACTGAATCCTCCAAAAGTGGCAAAGCTGCAGCTACTTAGTCTGTCAATAAAGTCATTTGGCTATCGCTAATGGCGGTGGTTCACCGCAAGACAATTGGTTTTCGAGTGTTAAACGAGAATTGGAAGCAGCAGGACCGTAAGTCATTGCTGAAGAGTTTCCTGGCAATCCATTAGTTATACCCATCGCATCAGAAAGTGCGATGGGTATATATCTAAAATAGAACTATACCGCTCGCCATAGGCACACGTTAAATCACAAACCTCGCATCTTGAATGGCAAGCGGTATAGCTCGTCTTATTAGTTGCCTTTTTTACTGAATGAATTAAAAGAGCGTTGTTGCACAGCAATTCTCGGTAAAGCCTCTAGCCCAGATGCAGCGGCACTTTAAAGATTTTCATTTCGTAAACTTTTGACTATTAAAACTGATAGCACTACGGGTTATAGCGGGTTTTCATCGAGAATTGCTGACAAGCTCAACTAAAAATAGTATTGACTCTAAACAATCGTGTATAATTACAAATTCTCGGCGGAACGCTAATAACCAACGCAGCTCACCTTAATAACAATGCTATTCGTTCACTCGACTGTAAAACCTCACTGGATCAGTAGCTTGCTACTATTAAACTTACTCATTAGCAGCCCTACGTTTGCCAGCAGCGTAACGACACCCATGCTAGTTGAGCCGACCTTATGGCAAAAATTACGAGGAGTTCCTGCGACAACTACGCTTTACGGCGGGATGGTAACGTTTCATTTTAATCCCAATAGTCGTGATGATAATTGGAATAACCAATTAATTGCGCTGTCGATGGATGGGTATTTTGCCGGTACATTGGTGAATTCGTATCATGATCGCGCTTATGCAGCTGGTATCCAACGCATCGTCTATCGCCAAGCCATTACGCCAACGCTAAATCAAAGCATCGGTTATCGGCTCGGCTTGATTTCAGGCTATGACAAGCGAATGGCATCGATTGCCGAACACGTGCCGCTGATGCCTTTTCCGCAAGTAATTTATGATTTATCTTGGCATCACATCGGCATCGAATTCAGCTGGTGTTTAGTGACGGCATCTGCAGGATTATTATATCAATTTTAGTAATTATTTGTGCATCAGGATAAAACTGCTACATCTTGCGGGTGAAAGACTCCACCAGACTTGACCAAAGCTAATTCAAAACAAATTATGGGAAATTCATTTTTCAGTACATTATTAATTGAAACAATTATTTCAGACTGATTGCGGTTTTGCTCAATTTTAGATGTCAGTGTAAATTACTCTGGGTTTTTCAACATAGTTAACACAGTACTCGTAGAGCCTATACCCATCGCATCTCAAGGTGCGAGCGGTATATATCTAAAATAGAGATATACCGCTCGCCATAGGCACACGTTAAATCACAAACCTCGCATCTTGAATGGCGAGCGGTATATTACAGAAAATGATGTCAACATCACCATTATCAAAGATCTTGAACTTAGCACTACGCCAATAATAACGTTACAGCCAGCATGAAGTT
>CANCKG010000130.1 GCA_947378515.1 Gammaproteobacteria bacterium
GAGCAACGGAAATCAGGTCA
The DNA here is from genome assembly GCA_947378515.1 of Gammaproteobacteria bacterium. Taxonomy (GTDB): domain Bacteria; phylum Pseudomonadota; class Gammaproteobacteria; order CAISUE01; family CAISUE01; genus CAISUE01. The sequence goes on from CANCKG010000130.1 coordinate 21, forward strand.
ATGCAATCAACTGGGCATGGATCTAAGCATAATTCACACCCCGTACAATCTTGTTCGATTATCACATGTAATTTTTTAGCAGCACCGATAATAGCATCAACAGGACAGGCTAGAATACACTTCGTACAACCAATGCATTCGGCTTCGCGAATACGAGCAACAACTTTGGGTGTTAAGCGTGCTTGAAGTTCATCGATCTCGTGCTGCGTAACACGACGACCTGTTAATACGACTAATTGCGCGAGGGTGGCGAGCTCACCCGGTGGACACAGATTTAACGGTGCACCTTGACTAATGGCAGCAGCATAGGGTTGACAGCCAGGGTAGCCACATTGACCACACTGGGTTTGGGGCAGTAGATCACAGATTGCCTCAGCACTGACCATTCTGTGACCCCGAGATTAACAATTAACGGCGTGAACCACCAAAAATACTCAATAAACTGACAAAGATATTAAAAATGGAGACATAGAGCGTAATCGTTGCCATGATGTAATTTCTTTGACCACCGTTAATGATTTGGCTAGTTTCAAATAAAATCGCGAGTGCTGAAAATAACGCAAAGGCAGCAGACAACAGCAAATGAAATAAAGGAATATGGGTAAAGATACCGGCGATCATCATCGCGATTAACACTAGCGCGCCAACGAATAAAAAGTTACCTAAAAAGCCAAAGTCTTTACGGGTAATTAAATTAATCGCCGATAAACCAAAAAAAACTAAGCCGGTCGAGCCCAACGCGCTCATGACGATATTAGTGCCGCCATTGCTATGCAAGTAATAATTAACCAATGGCCCAAGCGTGTAACCCATGAAACCGGTGAAAGCAAAACACAACACCAAACCCCAACCACTGTTGCGACACTTCATGGTGGCAAACATCAAGCCATAAGTACCAATCAACATCACGATGATACCCATGGGCCGCGCATTGCTGATGATCGCCAGATAGGTCATCAACGAGCTGAATAATAACGTTAAACCTAATAACAAATACGTATTACGTAATACTGTGTGGGTGGAAAGCAAAGATTCTCGCGCTTGATTAGTACTAACTTGTTCGTATCTCATAAATAATGCCTCTATAAAATGATATTAATGCGGCAATTATACAGCAAAAATAGTGACTAAATGGAATTTGTCGCATAAAACCATGAATGCTCACGCGGGCATTACACCCATCCGCGACTCCGACGGGTGACCACAAGGGTTTCCCTTATATTACATCTTATCAATCACTTTCAAGCCCAATAATTCCATCCCGGTTTTTAAGATTCGAGCGGTAATGTCGCACAGATGTAAGCGAGCATTTTGTTCACTCACGCCTTCGACGCGACAATCTCGAAAGAAAGCATTGAATTTTTCAGCCAGATTAAATAAGTATTCACACAGACGATTTGGCAATAAATCCCGGCTAATTTGTTGCAATACTTCTTCAAAGCGTAGCAAATGCAAGCCAAGCTCGAGTTCGGCGGGCTGAAGCAATTGCAAGGGCGCCGCCAAATAAAGACCCGAATCGATATTAGCGCGGCGTTTGAGGCTATTAATCCGCACATAAGCGTACATCAAAAATGCTGCTGTATTGCCGTCAAAACGCAGCATTCGTTCATAGCTAAACGTATAATCATGAATGCGATTATTGCTTAGATCGGCGTATTTAATGGCATTGATACCTAAGACATGCGCGGTGTGATGTAACTCTTCTGCGCTCAAGTCTAAACCGCGTTCTTGTAATAAGCGATCGGCCTCATGAATGGCGGCATGAATCAAATCGATCAAGGCTTCCGTTTCACCAGAGCGGGTTTTGAATTTCTTGCCATCGGGCCCTAACACTAAACCAAAGGGTACATGATCGAGCCGAACGGTAATATCGTCGCGTTGTAAATACCCGGCTAATTCGGCAGTTTTGAAAATCATCGCAAAATGTTGTGCTTGGCCCACATCGGTGAGGTATAAAATGCGCGTGGCGTGTTCGACTTCTATTCGGTGCTTAACAGCTGCCATATCAGTCGAAGCGTAATTATAACCACCATCGGATTTTTGAATCATTAAGGGTAGCGGTTCACCGTCTCGATTACTGAAGCCATCCAGGAAAATACATTTGGCGCCATCAGAAAGCGTGACTAAGCCTTTGGCGGTTAAATCACTGACCGTATCGGCTAACAGTGGATTATAAAAAGATTCGCCCCGATCGGTAACGCGAATATCGAGTAAAGTGTAAATTTCCTGGTAATTCTCTTTGGAAATAGCACAAATAATAGCCCACGCATGTAATGAACTGGGGTCTCCACGCTGCAGGGCGACTACTTCTTGTTGCGCAATTTGTTTAAAGTCTGAATCTTCGTCAAAACACTTTTTTGCTGCACGATACCAGCTGACCAAATGACTTAGATCGGTGTGTTGTTGACCGTTGAGCACTTCTGGCTGATGCTGCTTAAGATAAGCGATCAACATCCCAAAGGCGGTACCCCAATCCCCAATATGATTTAAGCGCAATACATCAAAGTTTAAGTGTTCGAAAATACGCGCTAAACAATCACCGATAATGGTCGAGCGCAAGTGCCCAACATGCATCTGTTTAGCGATATTGGGACTGGAAAAATCGATGACGATGCGTGGTGCGTTGGCGGTCGGCGAACCAAAATGGTCACCGATGGTCATCATCGTTAACAACGCCGTCACAGCATCGGTGTGCAACCAAATATTAATAAAGCCAGGACCGGCGATTTCAACTTTAGCGATCAAGGCATTCTCAGCCAAGGCGTTAAGCCAGCGCTCGGCGATGTTACGAGGGCTTTGATTCAAGACTTTAGCGAGTCGCATGGCGCTATTGCATTGATAATGGCCAAATTGTACCTGCGTGCTTAATGTCACTTCTAGACAATCGCGGGTTAACGGTGCTGGTGAGAAAGCGCGCTGTAACGCGTCCCATAATAAATCTGTAATAGCTTGTGACAATGACATCATGCGTGAACACTTTTAAGTGGCATTTTAATTTGGATAAACGCTAAGCATAGCAGTGCAATGGCTAAGACGGCTAATAGCGCCAAGGCAGATTGGTGATAGCTTAACGAACTATAACTGCGAATCCCACCCACCATTGTGCCTGACCACGTGCGATCTAGTAGCCAGCCAAACAAAAGTTGCAATAACGCAGGTCCTAATTCATTAAGTGTATTTAAAAAACCCATGGCAGTCCCGGTCGATTGTTCGCTCGACGCTTCTTTCATAAGCGAGAACACAGCTAAAAAGGCACTGGAGAAAAAACCAAAGAAAAATAACAAAATGGCGACATTAACGATATGTTGATGGCTCGCAAACAAGATCCAACTCATGCACACCATACATCCGATAGGCGCAAGCCACATAAACGGTAGGCGCGAATTGAAATAACCGCTCAAAATTCCAAAGACCGGACTGCCAATAGCCCAACCAACGAAAATTAACGATAAGACTTCAGTAGCAAGATGGCGCGTAACACCAAATAGACTGATCAAATAAGGCACACCCCATAATTCACCAAAAGCGACGGTTGGCGCAAACATTAAGCCACCATAAATTGCCATCAACCACGCTTGTTTGCTCAATAGGATGTTTTTTAAACCTAACCAATAAACACCCGGTACATTATTCGCCTGATGACGTTTGAATTTCATGCCGTTACGCACTAAAGCGCAGATGAGGCAAGCTAGGGCAATGCCGATAAAAGACAACAACAACATGCTGTGACGCCAGCCTAAAGAATCAATTAACGGTGCTAATACTGCC
>CANCKG010000131.1 GCA_947378515.1 Gammaproteobacteria bacterium
ATAGCTGCTTTGATCGTTCAACATGGTCATACCCCTTATCAAGGCTCTGGTATTAATATAAGCGCGATGTGGTCGACACTAGTCGCTAGTCTCTTTGGGGTGGTAGCCGGTTGCGGTATGGCTTATTTGATGATGATTAAAGGTGAAGAAAAAATCGTTTTACTAAAAGATTTATCTGCTTTTATTAAAGAATTTTTAGCTTTATCAAATGTTGCAGTATCCATTTTCCCCAGTTTCTTTAATTTTGCTTTTAGTGCCTATGGATTATTCGCTACAGCCTTTCCTGAAAAAGAATGGATTGCTCCAGTTACTAGAGACATAGAAGCAGGTACAGCGAATAGCGATAAAATTCTTTCAGCGAGTAATACTGTAGCTAAACCAGTTTCAATGTGGCAAGGCAATGTTCTGACCGTTCTCATATTAATCGATGCGCTAAGTAATTCTTTTGGTAGTTTGATGGGAATGCTATTGCTAGTTGATAGTTATTTGAAACCGAGTAATTTAGTGGAAATTGTTTTTTCAGATATTTTGGTTGCTTGCAGCTTTATCGATAATGTCATTATGAATTTTGCTTTTGCGCTAAGAGGGAGCGAAAATGTTATCGTTAATTTAAATAAACGATCGGTTAACGATAAATTACAAGATTTGCGGATTAAGTTAATTGCGATTAAAGATAAATGGTATGCTTCGTCAATTTATGTGTTGTCATCCTGTTCATCAAAGGGTTATCAGGCAGTGACCAACGAAGAGCCAGCAACTAACCACGATAATGATACATGCGTGGCACGCACAAGACCTAATCCAATAGTATTTGACTTAGGTGATCGTCCAGATTTAAACAGTAGAGTAACTCGACATTCTGCTTCTAACCATGTCGAGTTTGTTACGACTCCTGGTAGAAGTTCCTTTCAAGTACTTAAAAGTCAAGAGCGCTTTATTGTAACCAAGGGTGAAATTGATCATGATAAATTGCGCAAGCATTGTACAGTAGACAACACATTGATTTTTGAATAACCACAAGCTTTAGGTTTTTTAGCCCCTCATTCCACTGGCATTAAAATTGCATGTACTCACTCCGATATTACTTAACCACTATCGGAGTTTATTATGAATTCTACTGTTGCTGTAAATACCAGTACAATGCTTCACTCGCGCCTTTCGTGGGCTGCGGTATTAGCAGGCTTAACTATGGTTTTGATCGTTCATGCCTTACTCAATTTTTTATCGTTAGCTTGGGGGCTATCAAGCTTAAGCTTCACGCAATATAATGGGCAATCACCCACTGTCAATGTGTTTTTTTGGGTTTTACTGAATAATATTATCGCGATGTTTGTCGGTGGCTGGGTAGCAGGTCGTTTGAGCGGTGTTAAATCATTCACCGATAGTCTGCTGCACGGCTTATTAACCTGGGCGATAACGAGTTTAGTGAGTATGTTAGCCGTTATGTTAATCGCCGGTACTTTATTGGCAAGCACCTTAAGTTTTCTTGGCACAGGCTTAGGGTGGATGGGTGAAAATACCCTGGACTTGGTGCAAACGATCCGCGAACATCCCCCTTCAGTCACGACAAAAGTATTACACGTGGTACCTGATTGGCATTCGGCTTTTGACACGGTGCAACAACAAGCGGAGCAAATACTTGATTTAGCCCAAAAGAATATGAACAGTCCGCCTCAGGCTAAAGACCAACTGCATCAGCAATTGAACCAATTGCTGATGGATTTATTGCATAATACTGGTGATCTAGCGCATCGCGTCACGCAGCAGGAATTAAATGATTTTCTCGTCTTGCATACGGAATTAGATTCAACACAAGCAGAACAAGTGATCGATAGCTGGCAAACGACTTATGATGATACGCGCGCTAATATTAATCAACAAGTAATACACGCTAAACAAACCGCCGGCGTTGCTGTTGATCAAAGTGCCAAGGCCGTTGGGATGTTAGCACTGATAAGTTTCTTGCTATTATTGAGTGGCGGTATTTTTGCCGGTCTGGGTGCCGTGTGTGGTAAAGGAAATAGCGTATTTAAGCCACGCGCACAGCTTATGCTATAATCCGCGGTTAAATTTTTGAATGAGAAATAAAGCGTTATGGCAGGTCACAGTAAGTGGGCAAATATTCAGCATCGTAAGGGTGTACAAGATAGTCGGCGGGCTAAACTTTTTACTAAACTCATTCGTGAAATCATGACCGCATCGCGCCTTAGTAATGAACCGCGGTTGCGAATTGCCGTTGATAAAGCTTTAACTGGTAATATGTCACGCGATACCATCGATCGGGCGATCAAGCGCGGCGCGGGCGGTGATGACGATGCGCGGATGGAAGAAATTCATTACGAAGGTTATGGACCTGGTGGGGTTGCCGTGTTAGTCGATTGTCTGTCGGATAATCGCAATCGCACGGTAGCCGATGTTCGCCATGCCTTTGTCAAATGCGGTGGCAATTTAGGAACCGATGGGTCGGTGGCGTATTTATTCACCAAACGTGGGGTGTTGAGTTTTGCGCCGGGGGCATCCGAAGACGATTTATTGGATATTTCCTTAACCCATGGCGCGGATGATGTCGTTGCTTACGATGATGGCGCCATCGATGTCTTTACCCCCTACGAACAATTTGAAGCGGTGAAAGTAGCGCTGACTCAAGCTAATCTTATACCGGATATTGCTGAAATCAGTATGGTGCCGGGTCTGAAAGTTGCAGTTGAAGAAGAAATTATGCTTAAACTCAATAAATTAATCGATATGTTAGAAGATTTAGATGATGTCCAACATGTCTATACCAATGTTGATGAATGATGAGCAGCGTATTATCCTAGGCATCGATCCGGGTTCACGGATTACCGGTTTTGGGTTAATTGCGGTGGTGGGGAATAAAAACCATTATATTACTTCAGGTTGTATTCGTTTACCGGACAAAGATGTCGGTGCAAAGTGCAAGATGATTTATCAAGCTCTGCAGGAATTAATCAGTGCGCATCAACCGACTGAAGCTGCGATCGAGCAGATTTTCATGCATGAAAATGCCGGTGGGGCATTAAAGTTAGGTCAAGCACGCGGCGCTGCCATCACGGCGCTAGCGATGGGCGAGGTATCGGTAGCTGAATACACCGCTCGCCAAGTTAAGCAAGCGGTGGTAGGTTATGGGGCAGCAGCTAAGACCCAAGTGCAATCGATGGTGCAATTACTGTTGCAATTATCCGGTAAGCCGCAAGCCGATGCCGCCGATGCTCTGGCCATCGCCATATGCCATGCTCATTTTCAGCAAGGCTTAGGCACGCGGATGAAAGCGGGTCGAATATTATAACCAGAGAGAAACCAATAATGCGAATAAGTCAAAAAGTGTGGTGTTTGTTATTAATCTTGGTAATTATTGCCTTGGATCAATGGTCGAAAGCGTGGATTGTGCAGCATATTGTAGAAGGACAAGTTCTTTCTTTTGGGCCGTATTTTAATTTACGCTTAGCGCATAATACCGGTGCAGCGTTTAGTTTATTTCGCAATGACGATGGCACAATTAGCACCGGCGCTCTGTGGTTTTTAATTATCTTAGCTTGTGTGGTCAGTGGCATTTTAGCGTGGTGGTTATTTATTCGCACAGCCGCGTTAAGTTCGCTACAGGCATTATCGTATGCGTTGATTTTATCAGGCGCGGTCGGAAATTTGATCGATCGGTTACGTCAAGGTTATGTCATTGATTTTGCCGATTTTCATATTAAATCGTGGCATTATGCGACCTTTAATGTGGCCGATTGCGCTGTGGTCGGTGGTTTGCTATTGATTTTAT
>CANCKG010000132.1 GCA_947378515.1 Gammaproteobacteria bacterium
TTGTTGCAGTGCATGTGCTTCTGTTTCGGATAAGCGCGGCTGATCGATACCACCGATAGTGACCCTCATGGTCAATAAACGAATTCGCTGGCCTTCAAAAAAAGCTTTTAATTGTTTCTCTAAGCCTGCGGTTTTCGCTTGACACTGCCTTAGTGCTTGTTGCAAGCTCTGTTCGTGGCTAGTAAGCTCGGCGTTAATCCTTGCCAACAGCCTATCAGTCGTTTGAGAAGAGCGAAAAGCGATGTCATCCACTTGGCTATCGATAACAGCAAACGCAAAAACGTTTAACGCTTCTTTCAGTTGCTGCTCATGCTGATCATAGGCTTCGTTAATTTGTGCTGGTGTGCCTTTTTGCCAATGGCCATCTGCTGCTTGCCAATACAATAAACCGTCTCGATTAGCCGCATAATCGCACTTAATATTGTGCCAAAAAATACTATCACGCACACACTTGCTCCGCTCATGCATCTCGTAAGAGGTAATTACCGGTTGCCAAGTCCAATCCACCGGTGTAGCAAAAAGTGTGCAGTCAGCTTGATTTTCAGTCATGTCAAGATCATCATCTGGACTAGTCATCAAACTAAAACGAAAATCATTATAAATTATCGCAGCGGTAGTCGAAACATGCACTTGTTCACCGTATTTTTGTCGGGGCGATTGACTAACCGACCACTCATCACGCAAAACACTCGAGCCGAGTAAATAACTTAAGATAATTTGTAAACGCTTTTGCCGAACGGTGATGATCGTTTGATCGATTAAACGTTGTTCAGGTGAAGTACTCGGTATCGTATTATGCTTATGTGCGAGTATAGTCAGTTTCTTTTCATCTTGGACAAGTAAAAACAGGGAGTCCTTCATGGTGACGCTATGATCTTTTAGGCTAATATTTCGACTGTTAACGCGTACTTGCCGTTCACCAGTGCCTATTGCTGTCGACAGTAAGCGTGTAGAGTCAATAGGCTCGGCGTCACCCGGTTGAAACGATTGAAGCAAGTCACCTAGTAGTGGACTGTTTTCTGTAACCACTTGGTTTAATCGAGCTAAAAAATCACTTTCCGTCGTATCTTTTTCCGCCAATAAACGCCATTGTTGTAATGCATGGTTTATTTCGTGTTGGCGATTTCCACGATGAATAACCTTAGCTTCTTGATAAGTGGCAATCAAACCAAAATCGCCACTAACATCTGAAATAGGTGCCGTTAAATGCGTACGGATAGCACTGATGTATTTCAACTGGTCAATCAGTAATAATTTCTCTTGTAAATGGCCGTTAAATTCGGCAAAAGTATGTCGTACTTGCAAATGTTGGTATTCAGGCACAATGGCTAAAATACTACGACTATCAAGCACCGGTTGACGCAACGTTTCAGTAACGCTATTCCAAAAACCCTGACTAAAATAGCGTTCCCAACGAGATTGCAAAAGTTTATGGCCTAAAAAAGTGCCATTCACTTGATAAACAGGTAAATTCGAGGATAACCCTTCTAAAAGTGCTGGTGCTAAAACATGGCTCGGAACTGAGTCTTGCTCATGAATGGGTCGCAAGCAAATCACATCGTGTTCACCACGCGCCCAAGCGGTTTTAATATCATCGTAAGTTTGGGGTTGGTCAAGTAAGGTGATTAAGCGTGTTTCACGCTCAAGAGCACGTGTGTGTAATTCTACTCTACGCGCTTCTGCTTCAAGCCAATCATGTTTGGTGTGACAGATGGGGCACGGACAAGCATATGAATGCTGCGTTAATAACTGTTCGATATTGGCATGTAAGCGATTTGGCATTGCAGCACTTTCCAGCCAAGCGAGACTGAGTGGCTGCAAATCCTGTGCACCAGACAAAGCCATCAAAAATAAGTTCAAATACTCTCTGCTGTGAAAATCATACTGTTCCCACAAAATTTGCCAATCGCTCGTGCTTTGGTAATGTTGCCACAGCGCTTGGGCGAGAAAATAATGTTTGAGCGGTGTTGAATGCCAAACCAGTTGGTGTTCCGTAGAGCTTAGCAAAGGCAGGTACTCACGCATGTTCGAATGCACCGGACTCGCAGAAATCGGACTAAGCGTACTATCAGTCTCAACATCTTGTAAAGCGGCTGTACACAAGTCTTGCTGCCACACGCTATAACGGATTTCGCTTAAGTCGGCTTGATCGTGTTGCCAAGCATCCACTAAGGATTTATATTCGTTGACGCTGCTTTGTGGGACCGTGCGCCAAAATTGATGGATTGCGCGTTCACGCTCGGCGCGCTCTTGTGCTCGAGCTAAATCATACTGATAACGTTCGATAAAACCTGCCCATGGCGAGGTAGAATCAACTTGCTCGCGTGCTAATTGTGCGCGCAAGTCAGCTAATTGCCGCTGCAAGCCACTCAAGGATCCTTTAAGTGCATCTAATTCGTGTTGGCAATCACTAGGGGATAGTTCAGCCATGAACACCGGTGGATGTTGATATAATTCCACTTGCTGATTTAATAACTCCGTCACTCGCGTATAAGCAGCTTGGCGTTGAGCACCGGTTAACAGTTGATAATCCTGTTCAGTCATCAAGCTTACCGCTTCGGCAATACTGACTAATTTTAAACCGTACTTGAGAGGATCGCTGACGACAGTCGTGAATGCCAATTTTAATTGTTTGAGTTTAGTCGACTTGCTATGTTTAGGGTGTGCACAAAAATGCCATTGATCTTGCTCATCTTGATATGCTAAGGTCGAATGCCGAAACACCCCTTCGACACGTAAATTGGCCGATGTTAGCGTATCATCTATCACAGTCAGCGCTAAATTGGTCATGCCATCAATGCCTCGGCCTGATTGACCGAGTTCAACGCCAGCGACAAAGGCTGTGGATGTCCAGGGAATACCTGCTTGTGTCACATAATAAACGATACGCGTCGCAGCACGATCGGCTAAATTCTGTAAGCCTGATCTATTACAACATTCAATAACGTCCCCATACGCAATGGCAATTTTTTCTGCTGCGCGCCGTATTTCTTGCGCTAAAGCTGGAAATTCACTGATGGCATCTTCATCAACATTGTCAGCCCGCTTAGCGTCGCGATAATCATAATAAGCCTTGGAACCAAAAGCGAGTATTGCCGACGTGGCTGAACCGATAGCACCGCCATTTGACGCGATAGCTAATACAGCATTAACACCTTGTTCGCCGACCGTTTCGCGCCGCGACGCACGACCGCACCGTACCGCTTCAATAAAACGGATTTCTTCTAGAAAATATTGCGTGAGTGTCTTGATAAAGCGTGTTTGCTTAGCACTAAAGGGCATGAAATGACTTCCTTGTTATTAACATTATTGGGATAAATTATTGTATGCTGTCGTTATTGCAAGCTATGAATAATTTTGCACGACATAATTATTCATTTAAGGTTAATTGTCAAGCATATTTTAAGAAAATAACCGCATTAGCCATAATATTGGAATAAAAAATGATCTCACATAAATCCATAAAAGAAATACTGACCTTGCTAGTCGACTTGCATGACCTTAACGAAAGCGAATTATCTCGAAATTCTAAAGTGTCGCAACCCACCATTCATCGCTTATTAAGTGGGGCGACACCGGACCCACGCATGTCCACGTTAAAACTATTAGCAAAATATTTTCAAGTCACCATAGGTCAACTCGTAGGCGTCGAACCTTTACCCTGTAACGAAGCGAAACCCCACGCTAAACACTTAATTCGCTTACCGTTAATTTCCTGGGAGCAAGCTCATCAGTGGCAACACTTAACGGTAAGCGAATTAAGTGTTTAGCGTGGGGTTT
>CANCKG010000133.1 GCA_947378515.1 Gammaproteobacteria bacterium
CTTGAGCCAGTTGTTGATCAAGCGCGGCACTTTTAGCCATTTCATCAGCCAGTTTTACTTCTAATATTTCATAAGCGGCTAATGCTTCGGTCAATTCTTCTTCGTTTTGCTTATCTTTAATTGCCTGCTCGTTTAACAACGCTTCAACATGGCTATCGGCTGATTTGACCGCTACGGTGTGGATTTCTTTTGCCAAGCGTGCGAGTTGTTCGGCTTGTGCGGTGGTGATTCTGGCGAGTGATGCGGCTATTTGGCTGGGTAGTTCAAGGGATGGCTCTACCTGCCTCATTTGCTTGCTGGCGATATGGGCATCCCACTCTTCTTTGAGGGTTGCAGGCGTTCCGCTGCCGATACATTGACGCAAGGCAAAGCCAGTAACGCGCTTGCCGGCGCTTAACAACTCTTCGCCGGCGGCGATTATTTCTTCAATATTAAACTCGGTAGGGCGCATGGATTATCTCCTGAATATGGGTTCATTGTATCACATTTAAAATAATAAACAAACAATTTAATGAAAATAATAAAACAAAATAACAAAATAACAAAATAACTAACTATAAAGTTAGATGTGAAAGGGTAGGTAAGTGCGAAGCTGCGTTGGGTTTGATGAACCGTTAGAGGTTAGTGATGAGCAGTTGGTGTTTGAATTCACACTGATGTTGTGAGGTCAATTTCGTGGTATTGGTGAAGTAAAAAGGCTTGATTGAGTGATGCGCTTTGGCCGGGACGTGCAAATTATTATTAACCCGGCCAAGTGATCTTTTTCAGTTGATTATGTGGCAGTCGTATTAGCAGGTTAAAACTGTTTCAAGTGACCCCCTCGTGAATTTCCTTACTGGTGGATAGGTTTTTTTCGTCAATTAGTGACTGCACTTTCTTTGCGTGATGGGCGAGAGCTTCAAGCATGATTTGATTTGGGGTAAATGCGATGCCGTGGTTTTTGGCTTCAAAATGTAAGTTAATTAAATTATCGTAGAATGCCTTGGGTATTCTAATTGGGAATTTTTCTAAGTCTGTCGAATCAACAGCAACGTTAAACTGTTCGGCGAATGTAGCATCGGCAAGCCAATTTTGTAGCTGGACGTGTTCATCAGGTTGTAGGAGTTCTAAGAGTTCTTTGTTAATTTCCTTATGTAGTGATAGTGCGCCGAGCCTTCTATACAAACTGGGTTTTGATTTTTGTGTTACCTCATCAACGACGAGAAATTTTCGGTAAATATCAACGCGAATGCCTTTCCCTTTTGACCTAAAGGTTCTTATGTCGATCATGTTGTGCCTCTCCTATCGCGGTTGCTTATAGTGGCATTATCAACTTACTAAATTAATATGTCAAATTAGTTTTAACTATTTAAATGTCAAATTAATATGTCAAATTAATTTGACATATTAATATTTATTGAATATAATGGTTCTACTGTAGTGACGCGGGGTTGCTTCAGGAATTACTAGCTTAATAAGGAGTTTTTCATGGAAATAGAAAGTGTTTTTGGGCATGTTATCTCGGCTTACACTCGTGGGCAGGCAATGGCGGATGGGGTTCTTATTGATGTAAGTGCATTAGCTAAGAAGAGCGGCTTTAAAGTGCCAGTTGTTGTAACTCAAGGGGTTTGGGTAGATGTTTTGAGTCTGCAAGGCGATGTTTCGGAAGAAAAGCGAGTCCGATATGCTGAATGGAATACGCTTGATATTTTATCGGCGCTATTAGAAGGCATTAGGCTCATGAAAAAAGAAGGGCCAACTGTATTTTTTAATGTGGCGTTAATAGTGCGAAAGAATGGCGTTAAAGAAAGCCAATGGATATCACTTAAGTCAGTGATCAGCGGCGGTGACAACGGCGAACCCGTCATCACCATCATGTTGCCTGAAGAAGACTAACAAAACGCCTCTGGGCAGGGTTCTAGTAAAACCTTGCTCAGACTTAACTTCAAAACCCTAGGTGAGGCTTTAAAATGATTAGATTAATTATACGATTAGTTCAACAAGCTGAGCAAATACTTTGCGTTTTCAATTCTGTTCGTACAAACAAGCCTCATAGCTGTGATAAACAGGAATTGATAGAGGCTAGGCCAGTCCGTCAATTGACGGCTGAACAATTTCAAGCGTTAAATTTTTCTGCTTATTCAATTAACAAAATTGATGAAACGGATAAGCGGCGTATAAAGGCAATTGGTGGGTCGATCGAAATTGCAACAAATTGTAATATCTTGCTAGCAGCCTATTTCAGTTACGCTAAAACTAATAAAGGATATATTCATAAAGGCACGTGTGATCACATGCTAGGTGAGCGAATAGCCAATTGTGCAAGCTATGACAACGTAAGGATAGAGCTTGTTAATTCTTTGGGGGTGAAATTGAGTGAAGAAGAAAGTTATGAAGTATTTGGTAAGGTTTTTAAGTCGTTTGATTGGGAAAAAATAGTTATACCGTTTGCTGTTTGGAGCAAGCGTGGTAAGAGTCAGCGTAAAAATGGGCATCGCCTAAAGAAATTTAAAGGGCATTGTTTTTCATGTTGAGTCTCCGGATTCGGTCAGGTTAGACGCAGCTAAGGGTCTAGAAAAACATTTTTTTAAAAATCCGAAAACCGGCCGAACTATGTGACCGGTTAAAACTCAAAACGGCACTTCATCGACAAAGCGCAAGGATTCATTGGTTGAGCTTTGCGACTGATCGTTAGCAATATTCGAACGAGTGGCGGTTTTATTTTCCTGATAACTGAGTTCGTTCGTATCGGCCTTGCCATCCAATAATTGCATGTCAGCACCGATGATTTCAGTGGTGTAGTGTTCGACCCCGGCCTTGTCTTGCCATTTGCGCGTTCGCAGACTGCCTTCGATGTAAACCTTCGATCCCTTCTTCAAATACTCGCCAGCAATTTCCGCAATACGATTAAAAAACACGATGCGATGCCATTCGGTGCGCTCTTGCGATTCGCCATTTTGTTTGTCTTTCCAGGTTTCGCTGGTGGCTAGTGAAAGAGAAGTAATCGCACTACCGCTTGGGGCATAACGTACGTCTGGATCATTGCCGACGTTGCCGATAAGAATTACTTTATTGATACCTCGTGCCATGGTTAAAACTCCTGATGTTAAAAAAATGACGAGTTCGCCACATTCATTCCATGTCCATGGATCCAGCTTGTCATCCTAAATCTTGCCCAAAAATACTTCGGGGGTTTGGGGGCAGAGCCACCAAATTAAAGTCACTATCGCGAGCTTAGGATGCATTATTTTCCGGCAACTGCGTTTAAACAGTCTTTATATAGATTAAGATAAAGACCTTTTAGCTCATGAAGATCCTTGCAGTCGCGTCTTTCCTTCCAGCTCATTTCATAACGTTCTTCAGTGTCTTTTATGATTCTGTTCATTAATTGTAGTGCTACTGATTCTGGGCTAGAGCCATTTTCTATGTGCTCTACTTTTTGCGTATTTTTATTAAACATGATAGTTCCTCTGGTTATAATTAATTTACTTTGGTTTTAATATTAACTTAAGTAATTCCACTAATCTTGCCCGAAATACTTCGGGGGGCTTTGGGGCAGAGCTACTAAATGAAGCTTAACATCGTCAACTTGTTGGTGATTCATTATGGGTTTTATAGGGAAGGGCAGGTTTTACGCTACCCTCTAAATCCCGCCGCGCCATAGGGCACTTCTGCCATAACGCGTTAGTAGTGTAACAGGCATTTATCAAAAATTACCTTAAGAAATTTCACTAATATCTATATTTTTTGTTTTGGCTAATTGACGAATGGATGTTTTTAAAAAATGTGTCA
>CANCKG010000134.1 GCA_947378515.1 Gammaproteobacteria bacterium
TGGTTAAATAAGCGTCACTGCCCGCTTCCAATGCCAACACTTTATCACTTTCTTGGGCGTTACCCGATAACGTGATAATCGGTTTACGCGCTAAATGCTGTTCCAATTCAAAGCGTCGAATAGTTTTGGTTGCCTCTAAACCATCCATGACGGGCATAAACGTATCCATGAGAATCACATCCATGTTTTCAGGGTTCGTGCAATAATACTCGACTGCTTTCTGACCATTGTCAACAATGGTGGTGTGATGACCCATGCGCGTCAATAGATAACTCAGTGTTTTACGGTTAATCTCATTATCTTCGACAATTAACACTTTAAACGTAGTCTGTGGGGCGCTGGAACTCGCACTGATCAGCGGTGAATGCACTTTGCTACCTTTAATACACAACGTTTTTTCAGCCGCACTTAAACGCTCAGCGACAAAATCAAAGGTGAATTCAGAGCCTTCGTTTATTTTGCTACTTACGTTAAGACTACCACCCATTAATAAGGCTAACTGTTTCGCAATATGTAAACCCAAACCAGAGCCACCGTATAAACTACCAATCGACAAATTAGCTTGACTGTAACGCTCAAATAAGCGCGCCATTTCGTTAGGTGTTAAACCGATTCCCGTATCTTTCACGCTAATCACAAAACGCGTTTGGGTTTCGCTTTGCACGGTTAATCCTAACTTTACGGTAATTTGGCCTTCTCGGGTAAACTTGATCGCGTTATTAACCAGATTCACTAACACTTGCTTAAGGCGCATTTCATCTGCTTTCACCCAACATTCATCGCTTGGGTCATAGTCAATGCTTAACAGTAAATGTCGCGCGTCAGCTTTGGCTTTACTCATCAAACCAATATCGTCCATTATTTTTCGCAAATCGACCACTTGGGTATTTAATACTACTTTTCCTTCGGTTATTTTTGACACATCTAAATTATCATTTAACACGCCTTCTGCATAACGACAACAGACTTTAATATCGACCAGCGCTTCATCTATGGCGAGTGATTCTTGTTTTAATCGATCGAGAGTAATTACTTCAGCAGGTGCGCTCGATGGATGACTGATGGCGTTAATTGCTTCATTCAATAATTTGACATGTTCAAATATGACATCGGCATTGCTCAAGACCGCTCCCACGGGATTGCGGATTTCATGACACAAATGGGCAATAAAATCACTCTGTTGCTTAGCGAAAATTTTTGCTTGATCAATTTCTTCTTGCATCAAGACATTTAAGAGTTTTTCAGATTTTTTCTGAAAACTAAGATCGGTACCGGTTAAATACAAACGCCGGTCTTGCCATTGAAAGCAACAATTAATACTTAAAAAATCACCATTTTTAGTGATAAAATTCAACGACACATCGTCGCTTACTTGCTTCGCATAGAGAGAAGTCATGAGCGCTCGATCTTTCGGATGAACAAAATCAATCAAGGGTTTTGCCAACAATTCTTCAGACTCATAACCCAAATCATTGCTAAAATAAGAATTGAAAAATTGAATATTGCCATGCTGACTAATGATACAAAAAAAACCTTTAGACACTAAAAAAATATTGCTCAAATTTTCTTTGGTAAAATCAGGTGGCTGCTCCGATGAACAAGCCATGATACGTGCTGAAAATTTTGTCAATAACGCTTGGCGAAGTGGCAGTGAAATATGATTATAATTAAGATACAAACTTTCTAAATGGGCACTTTCCAAAAAAACGCTAGCGCCATCGGTGATCTGATTGTAACTCAAGTATAAATGACGCAAAGGCATCATTGTCGCTAACGCTGCCGCACCCTTATCACCGACCGCATTGTAATTCAAAACGATTTTTTTTAAATTGAGCATATGACTCAATGCTTCTGCGCCTTGATCGCCGATCATATTTCCGGTTAAATTGAGCTGTTCAAGTACTTTATTATGTCTAAAAGCTATAATAGCCGTATCATCTAAACGATTATATTTTAAACATAAGCTGGTTAACGGTGAATTTTCAGCCAGTGCCTTGACACCTATTTTGCTAATATAATTGCGAGAAACATTAAGATGGCGTAAATGTTTATTGTTAGCCAAAGCGATCATCGCGCTGTCACTCAGCTGGTTATAACTTAAATCCAAATACGTTAATGCGGAATTGGCGCTAAAAGCTAACACATCATTATCAGCCAATTGGCAATTACTTAAAGACAACTGTGTTAAGTAAGTATTACTTAACAGCGCTACGATATCGCCATCCGCAAGCTGATTATTATTTAACGTTAAACCGTGGCCTTGAAAACTGTGGCCAAGATAATTCGCGCCCTGACTGGAAATTCTATTGTGCGCTAAACTTAACAGTTGAAGCCTTGGCAAGCGACTCAGCAAGACAGCTCCTTCATCATCAATCACGTTATTATCCAAGTACAAAAATTCTAATAGCAAACACTGACTTAAATTTTGTGCACCTAGCAAGTTAATGTGATTATTAACCAACGATAATGATCGCAACTGTTGAGAAATAGCGGGGCTGCTCACCCATTTAGCCGTAATACGATTACCGTTCAGTGACAACTGCTGCAACCGCTTAAAAGCCATTAATGCGAACGCTCCTTCATCACTAAGCGCATTAAAATTGACATTGATCGCTTCGAGTTGTGGCAATTGCTTCAATAAGACCACACCTCGATCACTGAGATTATTAGCGCTAAGGTCTAGCTTTTTTAAGTGGGTTATCGGCAGTAATAATGTGCAACAAGCATCACCCAATTGCAGTCCTTGCAAATTAAGCGCGGTTATTTGAGAGTGTTTGACAATCTCAGGCACTAAGCGTGCAAGATCGGCTAGTTTAAGTGAATACGAACTTAAATCTAAGCTGCTTAGTGTGGGAAGCTTATCAATAATGCTAGCGGTTTGTTCAGATGATAATGGCATGGTTGTGACCCTCTTCAGTGATGACTTTTCTGTAACGCTTGGCTCCTGCTTAATGTTTAGGCGCCCATTATAAAAGAAATTACGCGCAAGTAAAATGGTCGTTCGATTTATTTTTAACGTTGCATAGCAGGGCTTGGGCCACCAAGGTTTGCCATCAGCACCGGTGATGCACACGTCGAACACAGTTGATCGATCAAATTACAGACTTGCTCTTTATTAAAGGGCTTAGTGATATAGGCATCGACCCCGGCTTTAAAGGCAGCGGCTTTATCTTGCTCGAGGGCATTACCCGATAAACTAATGATCGGCTTGCGCGGTAAGTGCTGCGCTTTTTCAAATTGACGAATTTCTTGGGTCGCTTCTAAGCCATTTTTCTTGGGCATCAACGTATCCATGAGTATCACATCGAGCAACGCGTGTTGTTGTTGATAGGCATTCACCGCCTCGAGGCCATCGACAGCTACGAAACAGGTATGACCTGCTTTTTTAAGTATAAAGCACAGGCATTTACGATTGATTTCATTGTCTTCAACCACCAAAACCTGACGCGTACCGCTACTGCGCGCTTCAGGACTGGTTGGCGCAGCACTTTGCTTGACTAACGCCAGCTCTTCAGCGCTCAAGCGATCGCACAGAAAAGTACAGGTAAAAGCTGAACCGACTTGCCACTCACTGTTAACCGTCAAATCGCCACCCATGTGTTGCGCCAATTGTTTAGCGATACTCAGCCCCAAACCCGATCCACCATAGTGACTACCGAGCACTAAATTGGTTGAGCGATAACTGTCAAAAATCGACGCTATTTCATCTGCTTTAAAGCCAATACCGGTATCTTTTACGCGAAT
>CANCKG010000135.1 GCA_947378515.1 Gammaproteobacteria bacterium
AGGGCACCTCATTGCTCTCCATCAAACGGATCCGAAAGTGGCTGAAGGGTATTTATCGCTGCTCCAGGACTTGATGAAAAGCCACCTAAAAGAGGTTGTCGAGCTATTACAACAGCGGACTATTGATAACTGTAATGTAGTGCAGAGCATTGCTTGCCATCAAGAAGATGCTATTAGCAATTATTTAACAAACGTAAGCGCTCTAGCCGAAAATGTTACAAGAGAAACGGATTATGTCAACGCTTACAATGCCATACGCCTTGCCGCGTTTATCGCCATATTTGATGACCAACAAACACTAGATTGTAGGAAGCACAAAGCCGAAATAAAAAAAATACTTCTCGCCTTGCCAAGTAGCCAGAATACATTGAACATATTAAATCAATGTCTAGATAAAGGGGATCCTTTAGGACAATATTGCTATAAATCTACTGGCTGGGGGATACAAGCCTTTTTTAGGGGGACGAGTATGGTTAGAGAAATATTGAATAGGATTGAGGAGATTAAAAATTCTATCGGTCAAAATCCAGTAGGGCGTTTGTTTAGATCCATGCCTTCAGTAAGCGCATCTACTAATAAAGGTGATACCAGACTCGAAATTCAATCCTTAACTGATGTCCTTAACCATAAAAAAAAGGTGTGATCCCAAAAGAGAAAATCTCTTCTATTGCGTAAAGTAGCGCTGCACTTTTTAGCGAAAAGAACTTGCTTTATCTTTCTCTCGATAGTGGTTGAAAGTGAACTATGCCGCATTTTACTTTTTAGCAACAGATGTGCTTAATCGATCGCTTACAATAGATACATTGAAATTACAGAAAGAAAGTTGCTTTATCGCGAAAAGCCGGGCTTTCAAGTAAATACTCAGCAACCATCCTTGGATACAAGTAAAGGTAATCGCAATGCTTGTATCCAAGTGATTCTTCACCGAGAATTACTGAGGGTGGTACAGCAAAGCTGACACTAACCTGCTTCACCGCTATAATAGCCTTTTAGCCAAAATACTGAACCCTCATGACTGACCAAACCGACATTATCGATATCCAAGAACAAATCAGCCAACGTCGTAGCAAATTAACCGCGCTTCGCACCGGTGGCAATGCTTACCCCAATCATTTTAAGCGCCTGCATTTAGCCGTTGACGTTTTAAGCACTTACAACGAACACTCACCCGAAGCGCTGACCGAGACTCCAGTGATCGTTCAGTTAGCCGGCCGTTTGATGCTAAAAAGAGTCATGGGTAAGGCGAGCTTCATTCATTTACAAGATATGTCAGGCCGCATTCAACTGTATGTGACCCGTGATGCGCTGGGGATTGACGCTTATGAGGATTTTAAACACTGGGATATTGGCGATATTATTGGCGCTACCGGCCAATTATTTTTTACTAAAACAAGCGAATTATCCGTTAAAGTCAGTGACTTACAACTGCTCACAAAAGCTTTAAGACCCTTGCCGGATAAATTTCATGGGCTAAATGATCAAGAAATGTGTTATCGGCAACGCTATGTGGATTTAATGGTCAATCCAGCGACCCGCAATACCTTCAAATTACGCAGTCATTTAGTGAGTTATATTCGTAATTTTTTGATCCAAGAACAATTCCTCGAAGTTGAAACCCCAATGATGCATGCGATTCCAGGGGGCGCTACCGCAAAGCCTTTCACGACCCATCACAATGCGCTCGATATGCCTTTGTTTTTACGAGTTGCACCTGAGTTATTTTTAAAACGGCTGGTGGTCGGTGGATTTGAAAAAGTCTTTGAAATTAATCGTAATTTCCGTAATGAAGGTTTATCGACCCGGCATAATCCTGAATTCACCATGTTGGAATTTTACCAAGCCTATGCCGATTACCGCGATCTCATCACACTAACGGAAAAATTATTGCGTGGTTTGAGTATCGAACTGACCGGTGCTAGTATCATCCAGTATCAAGGACAAAGTATCGATTTTGCTAAGGCTTTCCAGCAACTATCAGTCAAAGACAGTATCTTACGCTTCAATCCTGACATAACGCTTAGCGACCTTGACGATATCGATCGCTTAAAAACACGCTTAACATCCTTAAAAATTGCCATGCCTGCTAATGCCGGCTTAGGCCGTCTGCACATGGAATTATTCGAACACACGGTTGAGCATCACTTGATCGATCCAACTTTCATTACCGAATACCCCACAGAAATTTCACCGCTAGCAAGGCGTAACGATCATAACCCGGATATTACCGATCGCTTTGAATTATTCATTGCCGGCCGTGAAATCGCCAATGGCTTTTCGGAATTAAATGATCCGGATGATCAAGCAAGCCGTTTCAAAGAACAAGTACATCAAAAAGAAGCCGGCGATGATGAAGCAATGCATTTTGATCAAGATTATATTACCGCACTAGAATATGGTCTGCCGCCAACGGCCGGTGAAGGCATTGGTATCGATCGATTAGTGATGCTATTTGCCGATGCACCAACTATTCGTGATGTGATTTTATTCCCCCAATTACGTAAAGCACAGGATTGATCAAAAGCTCATGATTTGTACCTACCCAACTTATTAAACTCAGCAGAATTTCATTCCATGAAAGATATCATTAAAACCTTTCTTCTGTTTACAACAATTAGCGGCATAATGCCAAGCGTTGCTGACACTTTTGATTTACAACAATTCATTAATTCCAACGAAATGCTTGATTTCACCCAAAATTATCCAAGTATTCGATTGTTTGTCACAGAGAAATCTTCTGCCAGCCCTTTCACGGCTTATAATATCAATGAAGCTGATGTGTTTTTTCTTGGAACATACAGCGATAGCAAGCAAACGAGTAATAGTAGCGTTTACTTTGATCGTAATTACCAAGTTCTTCGACATTCAACCCAACAATACATGAATTTTGATATTGCACCTTATGATTTTGCCGTCTATCCACTGAAAGATGCCTTAAGTAAAACCGTTAAAGAATGTGGGTTAGACAACGAACAACTTACCAGCATTGCCTTCAACCATCCCGCCATTGATTATGATGTTATGATTTATCTTTTTACCACCCAAGATAAATCAGGAATGTGTATGCAATCACTATTTGATACCTTTCATAAAACCGCATATTGCAAAGTAGCGCCCAGCAGTTGTTATGCCTTGGCGCAACATTAAACATGAAATTCTAATACTTTGGACACTGTGTCTATTTCCACCAATAATAATTCCGCTAAATTATTGACTCGCCCATCAAAGCCATTATCTCTAATGGCTTTATTTACATGCCCCGCTGCTTGTTCTAATTTATACATATAGAGCATCGATACACCACCTTGTAACTTATGAGTTTCCGCCGCTAAACGCGCCGCATTACTTCCTGTCATGCATTCACGAATACTACGCGTGTATTGCGGCAACTCATGTTTTAGAACCAGTAATAATTCTTTAAGTAAATCGCCATTATTGCTTAATTGCTCGAGCGTTTTTGCATAATCAAAAACATCAGGATTTGTTTGATGTAACTTTAAAAATGATCCGGCTGCAGTTATATCTGGCGTATCGAGTTGGGCTGGGTTTAAATACTTATAAATCAACGCCTTTAAATCCACAAAAGAAACTGGTTTATTCAAAACTTCGTTTGCCCCATCACTCAAAAATCGAGTTATTTCTGCCTCTGCACTAAAACCTGTTACCGCCACCAACGCACACGATTGATAACGTGGAATACTGCGAATTTTAACCATTAATTCACGTCCACTCATA
>CANCKG010000136.1 GCA_947378515.1 Gammaproteobacteria bacterium
AAGTGCATTGCACCACTGTTTAGAACAAGTATTACTTGACCATCAATTGAAATTGGGAAAATTAGGACCTGCTATTCGCATCATCGTGGCTGGCGACAATAATGGTTTGCCGATTTATGGCTTGTTGCTAACGCTAGGTAAAGCGGCAACTTTGAGTCGCTTAGAATTGGCCTTGAACGCTGTAACTCAGCCACCTGATTGACACGCATCACTTCATGTGACATGCTGCAGGTAACCTGCTGCAGTTAACATGAAGTGATGATGATGATGAGTGATTTAGATTATTTTCCTTTGAAACTCGCTAAGGGCGAGCATTTTTGTAATAGAGAAGCGGAACGTCTGGCATTACACCGTAATATTGACCTGGTGCGCCATACAGTATTAGTGTCGCCCAGAAGATATGGTAAATCGAGTTTAGTGTATAAAACGGCTGCAGAAATTGTTTTACCGTTTGAAGCCATTGATTTATTTTTAGCACACGATGATAAAGCCGTTACGAAAAGAATTCTAACGGGGATAGCCGCTATTTTATCGCAATTGCTAACGCCGACGACTAAAGCCATAGCTAGTTTGAGTCAATTTTTTAGCAGTTTTAAAGTAGGTGTCAATGCTTCAGGTTTTCACTTAGAAATAAGTCATGAGCGCGGTGTCGTCGAACCAGTGGATCAAATTTTTGATGCCTTGCGTGCTTTAGCCGCTTACGCCGCTCATAAAAAACGCAAAGTGATTTTATTCATCGATGAATTTCAAGATATTGCCAGTGCGACGAGTTCAAAAGCGATTCAAGGTGCGATTAGGCATGTAGCGCAAGATACACAGTGGTTGATATTTATTTTTTCAGGGAGTAATCGCCATTTATTACTCGAGATTTTTGATGATAAAAAAATGCCACTTTACATGTTGTGCGATAAGATTTTCCTTGATCGAATGCTGATGGAAGACTACCGACCTCATTTACAGAAAGTAGCTCAAAAAAGATGGGGTTGTGCATTAGCGATAGAAGTCATTCAACGTATTTTGACTTTTGTTGAGTTGCATCCATTTTATGTCAATTTGTTGTGTTCAGAAATATGGCGACATGATTTACCGCCAACGCTAGAGCGTGTCTCAGTTGCCTGGCAAGTTTGTCATGAAAATGAAGAACGGCGTGTTATCGCTGAATTAGAAAAATTGACCAACAATCAACAAGATTTGTTAAAAGCACTGGCATTGTCGCCAACGGCGGAACCGACTGGGAAACATTTTTTAAAAGAAGTGGGCTTATCGTTATCCAGTGTTCGCTTAGGCATCAAGACATTGCTGGAAAAAGACATGATTTTTAAAGTACAAAAAGAAGATCCACAATTAAGCTTATTTAAAAAAGGACAGTTTCGCGTTCTTGATCCACTCATTGCCTTTACCTTAAGACAATACAGTTAAGCTTCAGCCACGCGTTTTAATTCGGTTTCTGTCGTGAGTCCTTGCGCCACTTTCTCTAAGCCATGTTGCCACAGCGTTTTGATGTTTTGGTCACGAATATAGTGTTGCAATTGCTGCCTGGTAGGACGTTGGTCGATCACAGTGCTAAGGCTATCGGTCATCGGCAATAATTCATAAATTCCAGTGCGTCCCGCGTAGCCTTGTTGACAGCTGTGACAACCCATTCCCTGGCATTGAATGCATAATTTTCGTACCAACCGTTGGGCGATAATTAAGCGAATGCTTGAGCTGATTTGATATGGTGCGACACCCATTTGCAATAAGCGAATAATCGCTTCGGCGGCAGAATTGGTGTGCAGGGTCGACAAGACTAAATGACCGGTTTGCGCGGCATGCAAGGCGATATCGATCGTGCTTAAGTCACGCATTTCACCGATCATGAGAATGTCGGGATCTTGCCGTAACAACGCGCGCAAAATATCGGTGAATCCCAAGCCGGCTTTGAAATTGACTTGTATTTGATTAAGGCCTGGCAAAATGATTTCAACTGGATCTTCTACCGTGGCAATATTGACCGTGACACTTTGTAAAGCCAGCAGTGCACTATACAGCGTTACGGTTTTACCCGAGCCCGTAGGGCCAGTGATGATGATTAAGCCATTGGGTTTAGCGAGCATGGTTTGCAATAAATTTAATTGCGTGTCATTTAAACCTAAGTCCGTGAGTGTTAATTGGTTTTGTTGCGGATCGAGACACCGCAGTACGGCTTTTTCACCGTGAATGGTGGGACATGTGCTGACCCGAAAATCTCGCTGACTGCTATGGTCGTGAAAACTGCCGTCTTGCGCCAAACGTTTTTCGGCGATATCGCAATTGGCTAAGACTTTAATGCGGCTTAAGACAGTCAAGCCGGCACTAAATGGTAAAGTGTCGTAAAGAAACAATAAGCCATCTCGACGGCAGCGAATTTGCCATTGGTTAGCCAGCGGTTCTACGTGAATATCGGAAATGTGTTGGCTGGCAGCAAAGTGTAATAAATCATTTAAATAGTGAATGACTGAAAAATGACTGGGCCAATGCGTAGGGTCTGGCATGACGGATGGCCGAATAAAGACTCAGTATAGCCCTTCTTTTCAAAGCTTAAAGTATTGGTCCACGTTGCATGACGATATGAGGAATAGCGCCCATAAAATAACGTTCACCCACGGCGTTAAAACCAAATTTTTGGTAAAAGTCTTTGAGATAAAACTGTGCTTCTATCGTGATGGTTAATGGCTGATATTCACGGCCTTTGATCCAAGCCAGCATTTCTATCAATAATTGTTGGCCTAATTGTAAGCCTCGAAACGCTTGATCAACGACGATTCGCCCCAGTTTTAAGTTAATTTGTGTATCATGAGGTGGAATTACCCGGCCATACGCCATCAATTGACCACTATCGCTATAACCCAATAGATGCCAAGCAATTAAATCCAACTCATCGGGATCGGTATAAATATCTTGCTGCTCGAGAATGAAAATTTCCGCGCGCAATTTCAGAGCATGAAATAATTCCAAAGTCGATCCAAATTCCTTAGCTGGTTTGAAACCCCGCCCTTCAGGGCGGTAGGAGCACCGTACCTCGGCCTACGCCTAAGGTTTCACAAAGTGCGGACTTGTTCGATTTGCACACCTCTTCCAAGTCTAAAACACTCCGGCCTTTAGGTCGGAGACTTTCTTGCTGAGAGTTTTCTGATCGTATACGTTGTATGCGATCAGCCTATCACAAAAAAACAGTGCCTTAAAAAGCCGTTACAAAATTATCCAGCACATAAAAATAACCGATAGCTAGCAAAGACGCTGCAGGAATCGTGATACACCATGACATGAAAATATTCCGCACCACAGTTAGATTCAATGCGCCGATACCTCGGGCTAAGCCGACGCCCAAGACACCGCCGACCAGTGTTTGGGTTGCGGAAATCGGAATGCCGGTGCTGGTGGCAACGATCACAGTGCCGGCAGCGGCGATGGTGGCGGCAAAAGCCCGGCTTGGCGTCAACGCGGTGATGCCAGAGCCTACGGTCGCAATAACTTTGCGGCCATACATCAATAAGCCGATGATTACAGCGATGCTGCCGAATAATAATAATGAATGGGTCAGATATGGCAGGTGAATGAATTTAATATCGGCTTTATTAAAGGTATTGACGATATTGATCAGAGGTCCCATGGCAATGGGGACATCATTCGAGCCATGGGCAAAGACCATCGCGCAAGCCGTAAAACCCATTAAAATACCGAATTTCTTTTCAACGTAG
>CANCKG010000137.1 GCA_947378515.1 Gammaproteobacteria bacterium
GGTTAAGGGGGAGAATCGCGGTTCTCCCCCTTAACAATCCCCCAGAGCAACAGGAGCCACTGGCGTAGATCTACGCGAGAAATAGGAAAATGTGGTGAATGGATACACAGTTTTTTATCAGGATTCAACACCTCAACCATTCAACCAATTCAAAAAATGTCGACTTACATTTCATAATACGTGGGTGCCACGACAATATCACGGACACACAATCCTTGCGGTTGCTGGTAGATCCATAAAATGATTTCTGCCATTTGCCCGACTTCAATTAAGTGATCTGGGCTCAAATGACTGGTCCTTAACGCTGGCGTTTTGACCTTGGCAGGCGCGACATTGCAAATTCGAATTCCGTATTTGGCATTGGCCATTCTTAAGGATTCTGTCAAACTTTTAACAGCGGCTTTACTCGCCGCATAAGTCGCTAACTGCGGCCTGGCATTTCGATCAGCCAAAGAACTAATATTGATAATGGTGCCAGTTTTACGCTGTTGCATGTGTGGCAAAACGATTTCAATGCCATTGATCACTCCCATTAAATTACTTTGGACGAGATTATCATGCACACTGTGAGGCAACGCCGCAAAATCACCGTCTTTGGCATAGCCGGCGTTATTAATCAAACAATCGACTGGACCATATTGCGCGATCGCTTGCATTATTGCTTTTTCCATGACAGCAGGATCGGTGACATCCGCTTCTAAACACAGCGCTTGCGGCAAGTTTAAAGCTTGCATCGCACGTACATTACGCGCTAATAAAGCCAAAGGATAACCTGCTTGCGAAAACACTTGCGCTAAGCTCGCGCCAATACCCGAACTTGCTCCGGTAATGACCACTAAGGGTTTTTGCATAAAAATTCCTGTAGAAGCTAATTAAACGAAGTACACAGTATAACAGTGATACTATTCAGTTCTCTCCAAAGGTTTACGAATGATGCAACTATTCCAAGTAGGACCCACGTTTATTACTGCCTTCATGGCTGCTTTAGTCGAATTTGTCGAAGCGCTCACCGTGATTTTAGCCGTTGGCTCCATTCGCGGTTGGCGCTACGCACTAATCGGTTCGCTCAGTGCCTTGGGCGTGCTTTGTTTGCTCGTCTTAGTCTTTGGTCAATCATTAAGTCTGATTCCATTAACCCTTGTTCAACTCATCGTCGGCACTCTGATTTTATTATTTGGACTGAGATGGCTGCGTAAAGCTATCTTAAGGGCTAGCGGTGTTATTCCCTTGCATGATGAAGCAACCGCCTTTGCCAAAGAAAGTACTTTGCTTAAACAATGCCACACAACCCATCAGGGAACATTCGATAAAGTGGCTTTTTTAACCACATTTAAAATTGTCATGTTAGAAGGCGTTGAAGTCATTTTTATAGTCATCGCCTTAGGTGCCAGTGGCCATTTATATCACTCAGCCATCTTGGGGGCCATCAGCGCGTTGATCATTGTGCTCGCGCTAGGTTTAGCCTTGCATCGCCCCTTAAGCACTGTGCCTGAAAATGCTTTAAAGTTTTGTGTCGGGATATTATTAGCGGCCTTTGGCACCTTCTGGGTTGGCGAAGGCATTGGACTTCAGTGGCCAACCGCTGACTGGACCATTGTCTGGTTAATCATAAGTTATTTCATTGCCGCACAATTATTGATTTACGCGAGTCAAAAAGCATCAAAGAAATCCATGCCATTGATTAAAAAAGCCGTATCACCTATCAAATTAAACGTTATTGGCATCATTGGGCAACAATTGCTCAAGCTTTTTGTTGATGACCTACTGCTTGCCATCGGGATTATCGTGTGGATAATCTTAGCCTGGCTGCTAATGCCATACCTAACGTTGACTTACTCAGTCATAGCCAGTCTCTTTTGGCTGGGCTTAACCGCTTTACTCAGTATTACGGTACTAAAAATTAAAGCTTGAATATGTGACTTTGGTATTTTCAGTTTGCTCAAAGCCATTTAAAATGCAATTTTTGCGTGAGCCATATGATGAATCTCAGTCAAAAATTAATTGCCACCCACTTACTCGAAGGCAGCCTGATTCCAGGCACTGAAATAGCTTTACGTGTTGATCAAACCTTGAGTCAAGATGCTACCGGTACATTGGTGATGCTCGAACTCGAAGCGTTGCAGCTGGATCGCATTCACACCGAACTATCGGTCCAATACGTCGATCACAATCTTATTCAAGAAGATTATAAAAACCCCGATGATCACTTGTTTCTACTCAGTGCCAGCAAGCGTTTTGGCTTGTGGTATAGCCGGCCTGGCAATGGCGTTAGCCATATTGTGCATATGCAATACTTTGGCAAGCCCGGTAAATGCTTGATCGGTGCCGATAGCCACACCTGTGCCGCAGGTTGTTTAGGTATGCTTGCCATCGGCTGTGGGGGCTTAGAAGTAGCGTTAGCTATCGCTGGCAAACCTTTCTATACCAATATGCCGAAGATTTTTGGCATTCAACTCATCAATCAGTTAGCTAACTGGGTCAGTGCTAAAGATATTATTTTAGAATTACTGCGCCGCTACAATGTCTTTGGTGCCCGTGGCTGTATTTTAGAATATTACGGCCCTGGCTTGAGTGCCCTTTCGGCGATGGATCGTCATGTGATTGCGAATATGGGCGCCGAATTAGGCGCGACTGCCAGTGTCTTTCCGGCCGATGAAAATACGCAAGCATTTTTAACGGCGCAACAACGTGGCGATGATTATCAGCCTTTAAGTGCTGATCCTGAGGCAAGCTATGATCGCCAAGTAACGCTTGATTTAAATACGTTAGTCCCCTTAATCGCCCTGCCCTCTAGTCCTGGCAATGTTGTGCCAGTTACCGATGTCATTGGCTGGCCGCTTTACCAAGCATATCTCGGCTCTTCGGCCAATCCTGGTTTTCGTGATTATGCTATCGCCGCTTGCATCGTTAAAAATAAAATTATTCCCACTCAGATCTCGTTTGATATCAATCCTGCTTCTAGAAATACCTTAGAAGAATTACTGCACAGCGGTTACTTAGGCGCTTTACTGCATGCCGGCGCCAGACTTCATCAAGCAGGTTGCAATGGTTGTATCGGCATGGGCCAAGCACCAGCGACCAATGGCAACAGTTTACGCACTGTACCACGTAATTTCAAAGGCCGTTCAGGCACCGCCGATGATCGGGTATTCTTATGCAGTCCTGAAACTGCTGCTGCTTCAGCCATAAGCGGTGTCATTACCGATCCACGGACCATAAATATACCCTATCCGATGATCCATTTTCCTAAATACCCTATAGTCGATTGGGCGATGTTCGAAGCACCCTTAACACCAGAACAACGCGCCCATATCACTTTACAAAAAGGCCCCAATATTGTGTCTTTGCCTGAACAAAGCGCATTAATGGATCACGCAGCGTTACCCATCTTATTGAAAGTAACAAACAATATTTCGACCGACGCTATTCTCCCCGCGGGTTTGCATGTCCTACCGTATCGCAGCAATATTCCCAAAATCAGTGACTTTTGCTTCGAACACCTCGATAGCACGTATGTATTGCGCGCTAGGCAAGCAGACTCGACAATCGGGCATGTCATTATTGCCGGCGACAATTACGGTCAAGGTTCTAGTCGCGAACACGCGGCATTAGCGCCACGTTATTTGGGTTTGCGAATCGTCATCGCCTTAAGCTTTGCTAGGATTCATTGGCAAAATTTAGTCAATCATGGCATCTTGCCGTTAACGTT
>CANCKG010000138.1 GCA_947378515.1 Gammaproteobacteria bacterium
CTGTTGCTGACTCTCACCCTTAGGGTGAGTCTTTTTAGAGAGAGTTTTCATCGCTTGAGCCTAGTGCAGAGCCAAAAACACTATTATCTAAATTGGCTACTGATTTTTCTAGGTTTAAAGCCGCGCTCATATAACCTGCACCGGCATAATCAATGACCGCATAAAAGCCAAGATAAGTACTTTGAAAAGCCCCGCGGACTATTTCACTCAAGTTAAACACACCAATAAGTTGGTCTTGGGCATTAAACGCTAAAAAACATTTAGTATTGGTTTGCTGAAAGCGCGCGAAGAAATTTTTAAAGCCTTCTGAATTAAGCGGGGCTTTGATCCACGGAGAATGTAGGCTCGTGCTACGTTGCATCGCGGCTAGAAAGAGTGTTTCATCGATCAAGCGGAGTTCGCGAATGTGAATAGATAGCATTTTAAATGAAAACTTAAGATCAATGTGTGATGGCGTATTATAGCAAGGGTTTGAGCTATACGTTTATTATGTCAATTTGACATTATTGTTGATGCGATGTATTATTCAGCCAAAGGCTGTATTTTTAATTGAGTGAGGTTTCATTTGCGTATTATCTCAAAGAAAAAACTTCGTGATTATTATCAAGCGAATGCGCAAGCAGAGATTCCGCTGACAGAGTGGTATTTTAAGATGAAAGGTTCTCAGGCAATGAGTATTAATGCGTTGAGAAATGAGTTTAACAGTGTCGACGCTGTCTACGGCTATACGATTTTTAACGTGGGCGGCAACAACTATCGCCTAGTAACAGCCGTTCATTATAATACGCAGTATTGTTTTATTCGAATGATTTGGACGCATGCAGAATACAGTAAACGCAGTAATCAAGAAAAACTTAAACGAGGTGTATTATGACAATTAATAAAGCTTTGTCGATTGATTATAGGAGTGAAACGACTCACCATCCGTTTCATTTGCCATTGTCGGTTTTTAAAAAACCACAAACTTCCGCAGAATATGCAAAATTAGCAGTAACACTTGATCAATTAATGGATGAGGTAAGAGATAATGAAGCACATCCATTAGCACTGGCCATGCAAATAATTGGTGAAAATTTAGAGTGGTATGATGATGAACATTGCCCCGCTATTGGTGCGAATATTAGCGATATTGAATTGGTTAACTATTTAATGACTACTTATCATCTTCGTCAAAAAGACTTAGCCGATATTTTTGGTGGTCAAGCAAATGTCTCGAAATTTTTAAATGGCGAAAGAACACTTGGGAAAAGTGCCATTTCTGGACTTAAACAACGCTTTGGAATCAGTGCCGACTTTTTCGTCTAGCAGTAATATTTATTGTGAGAGTAAAATAATAACAATGCTAATAAATCAATTTTTAAAAAATGACTTGAGACCCTTGGTCCATCTGGCGATACCGTTAGCTTTAGTGAGTATGACGCAATCACTCATTAGCTTTTTTGAAACGCTATTTTTTGCCCATTTAGATATGCAAGTATTGGCGGCCGGTGCTCTGGTTGGTTGGCTGTTTGCGACATTAGTGGTGATTCAATTTGGTACCTTGGGTGCGGTTAATATTTTGATTGCCCATAAATGGGGTGAAAAAGACGAGGCGGGCATTGCGCACGTTTTACGCGATGGTTTGATTCTAGCCGTGTTATTGATGACGCCGACGTTTGCCTTGCTGTGGAATATGGCGCCAATACTCTTACTCTTTGGTCAGAGCCCTGCGGTCGTGGTATTGGCGAAGGCTTATTTGCATCCCTTAGCATGGGCTTCCGTGCCCGGCTTTGTGATGACCGTGTTGATGCAATTATTGATCGGTTTGGGTCGCACTAAAACCATCATGCTATTTACCTTGCTGTCGGTACCCGTGACTATTGTTTTAAGTTATGGCTTTATTTTTGGGGCGTGGGGTTTTCCGGATATTAAAAATAGCCGGCGCTGGTTGGGCGATGGCGATTAGCAATGCACTCGAAATGGTAGCGTTAATACTTTATATTGCTAGCCATGCAGAGTATAAAAAATATTTAAATAAGCTCTGTAGTTTGCAAAGACCTAAATATTTAATGGAATTAGTGCGTCTTGGCTTGCCGATGGGCTTGATGTTTTGTTTGGAAGTGGGTTTCTTTTTTGTGTTGATGCTCTTTATGGGACGTATCGGTGTCGCGGCTTTAGCTGCTAATCAATTGGTATTTCAATATTTTTGTTTTTGCATGGAAATCGCCTTTGCCGTAGCGCAAGCGATCACGGTGCGAATGGGTCATGAATTGGGCGCGAGAAATCAAGCGGCGGCAAAACGTGCCAGTTTGACCGGTACGAGTTTAGTGTTAGTGCTCATGTTGGTAGTGGCGCTGTGCTATTGGTGCGTGCCGAGACAACTGATGTCATTAGATATCGATATTCACAGTGTGGCAAACCAAGCTTTGATCACTTGTGCAATCCCATTTTTTGCTATTGCCGCACTCTTTCAAGTGTTTGAAGCGGTGCGCATCACTTTATTTGGTGCGCTACGAGCGCTGAAAGATACCCGCTTTACTTTGTTAACCTCGGTCATCAGTTTTTGGTTTATCGCTTTACCGGTGGGTTACCTGTTAGCTTATCCTGGTCATTTGAATGGCATGGGTTTTTGGTGGGGGATGGTGTTCGGCGGTGTATTGAGTGTGGTGTTATTGCTCTATCGCATGAAGAAAACTTTTTCAAAGTGGGGCATGACTCATGTGGAATGATGTGTTAAAAAAAATGACACGGGAGACTCCACAGCTCGCTGTTAAACGGTGGGGTGGCCAAGACGCTTACTTAGTTAGCGCCGGAGTAAATCTCGTGTATCGCTTCGAAAAAAATAACCACTATTATTACTTGCGCATCAGTCATTCGGCACTGCGCAGTGAAGCGGAAATGCTCGCAGCCATTCATTATCAACAGCATGTATTTTTTGCTGGCGTGACGGTTTGCCAACCGTTATTGTCTGATCATGGCCAATGGATAGAAGCGATTCAGCAAGATAATGAAGTATTTTTAGCACACGTGGTTTCCAGTGTGTCGGGTAAAGCCATGCGTTTTGATTATGCGGATGCTACATTGTATGAAACGTGGGGCAAGACTTTAGGGGAATTGCATAATGCCGCTTCGACATATGATGCAAAAGAGCATGACTACGCTAGCTGGCAAAAATCCTTAGAAGAGTTACACGGTTATGCACAACACGAAGCATCAGCTGTGCAACAGGTACTTGCGAGCGTGAGCGATTATTTTAAGCAACGACGACCAACGCAAGCGAATTATGGTTTAACGCATGGCGATCATCGCAAAGGCAATGTCCTGTGCGATGGCAAGCAGTTAGCGATTATCGATTTTGATTTGCCTTGCTTTCAGTGGTTTAGCGAAGATGTGTTTCGGCCTTTTTTTAGCACTATCATGAAAGACCAGACGTGTTGGCAAGATAAATTCGCACCGTATATTCACGGCTATTTATCGGTCAGGCCTCATGATAGCTTGGATTTGAACAGTTTTTCACAGCACCTACAATTAAAAGCTTTGGAAATTTATTTATGGACGAAATACAATTGGTCAGGCGAATCCGCCCCTGGTGGGATCGATACCAAACAATGGCTAGCGAGTATTTATCAGAAATTAATGGATTCCTCATGGATCGAACAATTAGCAACTTTTTCTTAAATACGGTGAATAGCTATTTAAAAATACCATAGGAAC
>CANCKG010000139.1 GCA_947378515.1 Gammaproteobacteria bacterium
AACACAGAAGCGCCCAGTGCCTGGTCGTTACTAAATGCATCGGCATGGACCGACATAAAGACATCGGCATGATAATTTCGCGCCAAGCGCAAGCGTTCGCGCAGCGTAATGAAATAATCCCCTTGACGCGTTAATTTGGCACTGATTCCAGGTTGTTGGTTGAGTAAATCAATTAAACGTTTGCCGATAGCCAGTACCACCGTTTTTTCTTCTAAATGATTCGCCGCCACTGCCCCAGAATCTTTGCCGCCATGACCAGGATCGATGATGATTCGAACCAACCGAGCATCACTGGAGCGAATACCGATTACGCTAGGAATGGCGGGTGACGTTTTAATCGGGGTTTGCGATAACTCGGCACCGCTATGGGCTTGCAAATGTTTAAGATCCAGCGGTTCAACAGCGGCGTTATTCACGGCTGTTATCGCTGTGGTATTTAAAATGATAGTGATCGTTTGTTGGTGTTGCTCTTGATTATCATCGACTAATAACGCATAGCTACAGGCTTGTGCTAAATCGAGTACTAAACGAACATTGTCGGTGCCATCTGGCCCAGAGCCAAAACGGATGTTTTGAATCAAGCCGTTATCTTGAATTTGTTTGGGCATCGCTGAGCTGACAGTGGCGTGGGTCAAATCGATGATTAAACGATCGGGGTTTTTTAAGGTAAAAGCACTCGCTACAGCGCTATTTTTTAATTGGAGTACAACGGTGGTTTGGTGGGCGCGTTGATGAATTTCTAAGTAATTGAGTTTGGCACTAGCCGCGGTGGGTGCGCTATCGGATGGAGTTACCAGTAATTGCTCAATTTCATCCGAGAAGGCGCTAGGCGTTAAGCTAAGCGCTACTGCCCAGGCGGTAATGATTAAAAGCCGTTTAAACACCGATCAAGATCTTTTAGGGCAAATAGCTTGCATGTTATAAATCAATACCACATCTTGACGCTTATTATTAAAAATGATTTTGCTTTGATGCGTATTTAGAAAATTTTTAATGATCACGTCGTGTTTTAAAGCATCATCATTTCGATTGAGGCGAATAGCAAGCCAATCATAAGCACAAGGATTTAGTAGGGCTGTGGTTAACGCTTGTTGATCTTGGTTATTTAACCGAATCGCGTCTTCATTGTTAGCGGCAGCATAGAAACACACTTCTTTACTATTGCTATAAAGTTTAGTGTTAACAGCGGTGTTGTGATTTAGCCAAACACCTGCTTGTTGGATATAAGCTTTAGAATAACCGAAGCGGACGATGCCGCCTAAAGCGATGACGATCAATAGCAATAGCAGGGTTGGAAAAAACCAATGTCGTCCAGTGATGGAATCATGCTTACGTTGATAGTGTTCATAGAGCCGATTTAAGCTAAAAGGTAGCCAACTTAACCACAGCAGTGTTAAAAAGGCTGGGTAACGGGGTGCTAAAAAATAGTGTTCGAAGGTGAATAAGAGCAACATTGCGCTATTAACAAATAGTAACCAATACAAGAGCGTCGCTTGGCCGTATTGATTGCTGATTAATTTTTGGCTTTGGCCATAAACCGCGAGTAAGGCAATGAGCGGTTGCATGACGCTGATGGTGATGACGAAACATAAGCCCACTAAACCACTGATCAACAGCAAGGTTTGGGTAGGTGTTGCATCAGCACTTAAAATGGCTTGTCCCATTAAAGCGGCATCGGTGCGAAGTTGTTGGCTTAAGTGCGGCAATAACTGCATGAATTGTTTTTGATATTCATCGAGCCGGGAAGTTGTATCGGAATTCAAGTGTAATTGCGTATGAATAACATGGTAAACCAATAACAGGCCCAAAGCGCAAATGAATACGCAATTAGCGCGACACCAGAGCCGCCACTTAAAGTTCCAGCGATGATGTGGCATAGCAAAGATCGCGATAGGCGCTGCGATCAGCATGACTAAGCCTTCAACGCGAAATAAAAAGGCGATACTCATGCTTAAGCCAAAATAGAGGGCATTTTTGAGTTTGCGTTGCTGCATGAAGCGAATTAAAAAACACACTGCCAGTAGCGCAAACGCCCAGTAACCGGATTCTCGTGTCGCATAGACGCGGATGCTATTTAAAAAGGGAAATAATAAAATGACCAGAGCGGCGATTTTTTGGATGCGGTGAGAAGCGCCCAGTAATTTGCTCAATACCACAAAGCTTATGCATAATAAGGCTTGGGCTAGCGTGTTGAACAGATGAAACACCACCACCAACGGCAGCATGGTAAAATGGCTCAAGCTGACGCAAACAATGGGGAAAAAAGGCCAGGGATAAGTTTTAACGGCAGCATGCCAACCCGATTGCCAAAAAACATGTGCGGCATTAATAAACGTAATAGAATCGGGATCGATCGGTCGGCTCGAACAAAGTTCTGCTAAACTGAGCAGTAAACTCATGATGAATGTGAACCACAATACTTGTTTGAATGATAATTGTTGCCAAGTCCGGATGATTTTTTGCATAGAAATAATTTTAAAATGAATCGATTTAACTCAGTGGCTGGATTTTAGCATGCATTTTGCTTT
The DNA here is from genome assembly GCA_947378515.1 of Gammaproteobacteria bacterium. Lineage (GTDB taxonomy): Bacteria > Pseudomonadota > Gammaproteobacteria > CAISUE01 > CAISUE01 > CAISUE01. The sequence goes on from CANCKG010000139.1 coordinate 2,529, forward strand.
CTGTTTATTTAAGTATTTTCCTTTTGGTGGTTTACAGCGTGATTTTCTTAAAATTGCCCGAGCAGCTTTAGCGCGTGGTCACCGAGTCACCGTCTTTACCATGGCATGGCAAGGCACACATGAGTCAGGTTTAGACATTGAGCTCGTCCCTTGTAAGGGTTTTAGTAATCACCAGCGTGCATGGTATTTTTCAGAGTTTGTCCAGCAAAAGCTAAAAACCAAGCATTTTTCGGCCGTGTTGGGTTTCAATCGTCAGGCAGGCTTAGATTTTTATTTTGCTGCTGATCCGTGTTTGGCTAGCCATTTGTCGCGCTGGCAGCGGTTGTTGCCGCGCTATCGACGCTACCTTGCTTTGGAGAAAGCCGTGTATGGGCAAGCTGCAGCGACGCACATTCTCTTGTTAAATCCTGCAGAGCAAGCGGTGATTCAAACATTATATCAAACACCTGGCCAATGTTTTACAACAATTCCCCCTGGGATTGACCGGCCGTTCTACGTCAGTCAACTCGACGCTAGGCTTGCGGTTGGTTTGCCGGTGCCATTAACGACCAAGGTATTGTTAGCCGTAGGGCATGATCAAAAACGCAAGGGCTTGGATCGCAGTTTGAAAGCGGTAGCGGCATTGCCGGCATTCGTGCGTCAATCGGTGCAACTGTGGGTCGTGGGTTTAGTTGGGATTAAAGCGGCAAAGCGTGAAGCGAATGCCCTGGGTATTGCGGGCCAAGTGCATTTTTTGGGTAATCGTCAAGATGTCTATGCCTTGATGCAAGCGGCTGATTTATTAGTGCATCCTGCTTACCAAGAAACGGCTGGGATGGTGTTAGTCGAAGCGCTCGCCAATGGTTTGCCGGTACTTTTGACTGCGAATTGTGGTTATGCTTTTCATGTGGCAAATGCAAAGGCCGGTTGTGTCGTGCCAGGTAGCGCTGATTATAGTCAAATCACGTATAATAAGGCGCTTCATGACAGCCTTTTAACGCTAACCGACCGGCAATGGCAAGCCAACGCCTTAGCTTATGTCAAAGACCACGATTTATTTACCATGCCGACACAAGTGCTCGAACGGTTGGAGCGATTCGCGAAAATAAATAAGTTCTGAGAAACATGTTCTATGCTTAAACCTAAATTTTATTCACCTAATCAACTGAAGTT
>CANCKG010000140.1 GCA_947378515.1 Gammaproteobacteria bacterium
GGCACGCTAAACCATTGACCACTGTAGAGTGGACAAGCATCCAAATCAGCCACCGGCACAGAAGTAGCTCCAACCGGTACATCGAGTGGCGTGATATCATGAAAAGATAAGTCATTTAAGGCGGCAATTTCCCGACACACACCCCTAACGCTCAAGCAATCACCACGATTGGGGGTGATATTAAGTTCTAAGACACTATCTTGTTCACCGGTTTGCGCTAATTGTTCTAATTCCAGCCCTGCCATTGTCAATTGTTCAGCCACTTGAGCCGGTTGCAACGCCTTAGGCCACGGATGAATAAAACCGCTGGTACGAAGTAAATCCCAAGAAAGTTTCATGAAAATTGCCTTAAAAAACGTACATCATTATCGAACAGCATCCGTAAATCTGGAATTTGATGACTAAGCATGGCAAAACGATCGATGCCTAAACCAAAGGCAAAACCTGAATACTCTCGTGTGTCGATACCCGCTGCTGCTAAGACCGATGGATGCACCATGCCACAACCCAAGACTTCGAGCCAACCAGTTTGCTTGCAAACACGACAGCCAGTTCCCGTGCATAACACACACCGAACATCGACTTCCGCTGAGGGTTCGGTAAAAGGAAAATACGACGGTCTTAAGCGAATTTCACAACTTTGATTGAAAAAGTCTTGCATAAATGCCAGCAATAAACCCTTTAAATCAGCAAACGTAGAAGTTTTATCGACCACTAAACCTTCTAATTGATGAAACATCGGCGTATGAGTTAAATCTGAATCACAGCGATAGACGCGACCTGGGGTAATAACCCGCAGCGGCACAGCTTGTGTTTCGAGGGTGCGAATTTGGACCGAGGACGTATGGGTACGCAGCAATAACTTAACATCAAAAGGACTGTTCACATAAAAAGTATCGTGCATGGCGCGGGCCGGATGATATTCTGGCACATTAAGAGCTGTAAAATTATGGTAATCGTCTTCAATTTCTGGCCCTTCCATCACGACAAAACCCGCGGCTTTAAAAAAATCCACCATCTTGGTTGTTGCTAAACAGATTGGATGGCGACTGCCCAGAGCAACATTGCGACCTGGCAAACTGACATCGATAGTGTCTCGTTGTAGAGCTGCTGTTACTGCCGCTTGCTCCAATGTCTCTTTGCAAGCTTCGATCCGTTCAAGCACCGCTTGTTTGAGTTCATTGATCACCTGACCTGCCAATGGCCGTTCAGCTGCCGATAAGGCGCCTAATTGTTTCAGCAATTCAGTCACCACGCCCTTTTTTCCTAAAAAATCAGCTTTGATTTTCTCCAGTGCGGTTAAACTCGAACACGTCGTGAGCGCATTAGCCACTTGACTTAAAATTAACGCTTTATCCATCACTTAAAGACCCATCAAAAATGCTAATTGTAAGTGCTTTTGCCAGTGAGCACCACATAATGATTGCGGGCACCTAATCAAAGCGCTACCATTAGCGTTTATTTGTTTGAGTTTTCCATGAATTTATTTACCGCCATCATGATTTGCAGTGTTTTTCATACAAATTCCATCACCAATGCTATGGTCATGACCGGCTCAAATAATAACCCCCTCGCGATTACGGCCGTAGTCAATGGGATTCGATCCAAAACACGGACCGATTTTAAATCCGAAGCAGATGCCTTAAGCTATGCGCAAGGGCAAATAGCCAGCGGCAATACTGTTGATATCGGTGTTTTGCAAATTCCGAGTTTATGGCTCGATAAATTAACCAAGCGTGGCATCAGTTTAAATGATTTATTAAAGCCGTGTAAAAATCTTGCTGTTGGTACTGACTTACTCAATGAAGCTGAAGCGTATTGCGCTAGCCGAACAGATTCTGCCGGTGAACGTGATGATTGCGCACTGTCATTTTATCGTACCAGTAGCCCAACGGCCGGCTTAGCCTATGCGACCATGATTCAAGCCTATGCTAAAGCGCACCCCGTTAAGAGTAATCCGATTAATCATCAAATTGATTTTGAAGGCTGGCAATCTGATCCGAATCGCCAATTACCTACCCCAACCTTTGGTCAATCCGCTGCTGAACCCACATCGGATAGTACTGATAGTTCAAATGAGCAAAATACGGTGGATAATACCGATAATTCTGCCGATACGACTACTTAGGAACCAATATTTATGTCAAATTGTGCCGCTAGCTCGCAAGCGCTCAAGTGCGTAGTCGATGCTAAAGACTTGCCACTATGCTGCCCTTTACCGGGTAAGATTTTATGGAGTGCTCATCCACGGGTCTATTTAGCATTATCAGACAGCGGTCTTGCCGTCTGTCCTTATTGCAATACGCAATACCAGTTAACACCTAGCACAGCGCAATGACCAAGCACATCTTGGTCATTGCGCCCGCGTGGGTCGGCGACATGGTGATGAGCCAAAGCTTGTTCAAATTATTAAAAGCCAATGGTGCGTGTAAAATTGATATCATCGCACCCAAAGCGACTCTTCCTATCGCCGAACGCATGAGTGAAATTCATAAAGCTTATTTACTTGATGTTGCGCATGGTGGTATTCAGTGGCATACCCGTTGTGTATTAGCCCGAAAATTACGCCGCCGTCGCTATGATCAAGTGATCGTCTTGCCTAATTCGTGGAAATCGGCTTTATTACCATTTCTGGCTAAGATTAAAGTTCGTACGGGTTGGCGGGGTGAATGGCGCTACGGCTTATTGAATGATGTGCGCCATTTAGATAAAAGCCAATTACCGTTGATGATTCAACGCTTTTGCGCACTAGGCCTCGAAGCATCAGCGGATCTACCACATCATTTGCCGTGGCCAAGTTTAAGCGCAAAGCCCGTCAATGCCGCGGCTTTGCGCGAACAATTACAATTAACCGATCAAACTAAACCTATTTTAGCGTTATGCCCTGGCGCTGAATTTGGCCCCTCTAAACGCTGGCCGGCAGAGTACTTTGGCGCCATTGCCAAACAAAAATTACGTGAGGGTTGGCAAGTTTGGTTGTTCGGTAGCCCCAAAGATGTCGCGTATGGCGCAACCATTCAAGACTTAACCGATAATCACTGTACCAATTTAATCGGTCAGACGACCCTCGCACAAGCGATCGATTTATTATCATTAGTCAAATTCGTGGTGAGCAATGATTCTGGCTTAATGCATATCGCCGCCGCATTGGATAAACCCGTGATCGTTGTTTATGGTTCGACCGACCCAAGTTTTACGCCACCTCTCAGTCACAAAGCGACGATTCTTAATTTGCAATTAACCTGTAGTCCCTGTTTTAAACGCGAATGCCCCTTGAGTCACGGTAACTGTTTACAAGAATTAACACCCGATTACGTCTTTGAAGCAATCACGACCCTAACGCAAAAAGAGCCAGATGGCTTACCAGATGGCTTAATAGAATAGAATAGATATAACTTTGGCCACTTACAAACGACCAGCGTCAATTTAAGCTTGATCTGGCCCTTTTAAAACCGCTCATCGGTTAACGCTTGTAAGCACTGACACAACGCATAATCTAGCCACCTATAATTACCCAGTGGGGTTTTGGTGCGCGATAAATAGCCTAAATGGCCGCCAGAGGCTTCAATATGTAAGCGCGTCGTCGGCGATAACACAGCGCTATGATAACTTTCGACCGGAATAAAAGGATCGTCATGGGCCGTCAATAGGATCGTTGGGGTCGTGATAT
>CANCKG010000141.1 GCA_947378515.1 Gammaproteobacteria bacterium
TTGCTAAGACTGCTAAAGAAAACCTTAATCGAAAACTCAAGGAAACCAAAGAATGGCTGGTAAAAGTACGCAGTACATTACCGTTGAAAAGCTGGTGGCCGATAGTAAAAGCAAAGCTCACAGGTCATTATAATTACTTTGGTGTTAGCGGCAATATCCGCTGTTTAAAACAATTCTATGAACGTGTGACAAAGCTTGTGTTTAAGTGGATTAATCGCCCAAGTCAGTGAAAAAGTATGACTTGGGCGATATTTCAACAGTATCAACAATGGAATCCATTGCCGGTACCACGAATTTGTCATTCACTGTACACCGTGTCGTCAACAAAGTGAATGCTTTACCGAAGAGCCGTGTGTGGGAAAACTACAAGCACGGTTCTGTAGGGGTGGCATAGTAATGAAACATAAAATTCGATTTATTTTAAGGAGTAAAAATTATGCCTCTACCTAACAGCGAAACAAAGGTCCAGAATTTCACCGGTGAATTTAAAGCCAAAGTGGCATTCGAAGCAATAAGGGGCATCAAAACAACGAATGAAATAGGTCTAGCATTCAACGTGCATCCGATTCAGGTGAGCTTATGGAAAAAAGAATTACACTACCCAAGCTCTCGGGCTATTTGATGCTAAGCGTGGGCCGAAGCCCATTGATCAATCGTTAAATGCAGAACGTCTTTACTCGGAAATTGGTCGATTAAAGATGGAGCTCGACTGGCTTAAAAAAAGTCAGGGATATGCCTATAGCTGAGCGCCGACATTGGATTGGCGCGGCTGAGCCTTTAGCGATCACGCAGCAATGTGCTTTAGCTGGTACGAATCGCTCAACGGTGTATGCCGTTCACAGCCTAGTCAAGATCGATGAACAAGAGCTGGTCTTGCTGGCAGCCATCGATGTTGAATACACCAAGCACCCATTTTTGGTAGCCGCAAAATGAAAGTGTATTTAGGCACATTGGGTTACACCATTAACCGCAAACATGTACGGCGGTTAATGGGCCATCTTGGGCTTGCCGGCATGGCGCCAGGACCCAATACCAGTAAGGCGCACCCGCAGCATAAGATTTATCCTTATCTGTTAAGAGGATTGAGTATAACGAAGCTCAATCAAGTTTGGAGTACGGACATTACCTACATTAGGTTGCCCGGTGGCTTCGTGTATTTGGTAGCCATGATTGATTGGTATTCACGTAAGGTGCTGGCATGGCGGTTATCGAACACCTTGGACAGTGGTTTCTGTGTAGACTGTTTAAACGAGGCGCTATTGGAATACGGTTGTCCTAGCCTATTCAATACTGACCAGGGTAGACAGTTTACCAGCGATGCCAGGGGTGCTCTTGCTGCATGGCATTACGATTAGCATGGATGGCCGTGGTCGTGCACTGGACAATATATTCGTAGAGCGACTACATTGTAGCGTTAAGCACGAGGATATTTATTTGCGAGGCTATGAGACGATGTCCGCATTGCTGAGGGCTGACGGCATATTTTAGATATTACAATACGGAACGGTTTCACCAGTCACTTGGCTATAAAACACCGGATTTGGTCTATCAGATGGCAAGCGGTGGCGGCGCAATGATTGTCGATAAATATAAAAAAACGAAAGCAAATGATGTTGAAAATGGGGCAGTGCTAATCAGCTGCATGAACTAGGTTACTATTTCAAACTCAGGTCTTTTTTTGTCTGGACATAGGGGTCCACTTTAATAAGAAAAGCTAGCAAATTTACAACGATGTTCCCATATTGAATTGAATCCGGTTGGGTTCGCCGACGAGTGTCACGGCTTTGGCGAGACTCAATTGCATGGGGCCGACCGGAGAATTCCAGCCAATGCCCACTCCGACGCCACGTTCCATATTATTATAAATTGAGCCTATTTTACTCTTGATGCCAGACGTGGCACCATTCGGTAAATTATCAAAAGTATTACCGATATCGATAAAGGTTGCCGCGTACCAATCGGTGACGATTTTATGGCGAAATTCAGCGCTGGCAGTAATTAAATAGCGGCCAGGGCCTAATTCATTGTAGCCATAGCCACGAATACTCTGTGAACCACCGGCAAAGAAACTCAGTGACAAGGGAAGCAAATTTTGATCATGAATCGCCGTATAGCCTAAATCGGTTTTTAATAACATCTGGCTTTCTTCAGTCACTGGAAATAACCATTTATCTTGTAAACGGGCTTGAATCAAATTGGTGTCAGATAGGACGTTTTCTTTAGCGCCTTGCACCATGAAATTAAAACTATTGCCACGGGTTGGATAAAGTGGGTTATCACTGGTGATTTTTTGAAAACTCAGGCTCGGTAATAATAAATGCGACGTTTGATATGGGTCATTGTTGAAACTGTAATGTTCGAGTTGATAGCTAAGATTGAGATTGGTTTGCCAGCCATCATGGCTATGACTAAAGCCGCTGCCAAGCTGGCGAATTTGGCTGCTGCCTTGGCTGATCGTATTGGTTGTTAAGCTGCCATTGACGTTGTATTGATCTTCGAGTGGATTATTGCCGGGAATCGTATATTTGGTAATAGCCATGTTTTGTACTTGCGATAAGCGCGTCATCATCATTAATTTATGCCCGGTATCGGTCACATAATTCCAATTCGTACCGGCGCTGATACGAGGGCCAGTATCGGTGCCAAAACCTGCACCGAACGTGTATTGTTGCCGAGGTTTAGGCGTGACATTGACTTGAATCGGAATAGCATTTTCAGACGTGACTTTATCGAGTTCTGGCAAGACATCGACTTGTTGAAAATAACCACTGTTATTCATTTGTTTTTGCAATAGTAATGTGTCGCCAGGGGTATAGTGCTTGCCAGTTTTAAAAGGGACAAATTTTTGCAAGAAAGCCGTGCTTAAAGGATTTTTTTGAAAGCTCACCGGGCCGAACAGATATGATTGCTTAAGATCCAACGTCAAATAAATTTCCACACTATGGGTATCGCGATTCACTAACACCCGATGCTCACTAAATTGAGCATTGATATAGCCTAATTGATTCGCCGTTGAGATTAATGTGTCTTTGTACGTTTCGTAACTATCACTCAAAAAAGCGTCGTTTAACTTAAAGGGTGGATGATCGATGATGGTTTGTAATTCAGGGACAGAAGGACCGATTATTTGAACCGATATTTTCGTGATCACACTGATAGGGCCAGGTTTGACTTGGTAGTTCAAGAGCCAGTGTTTGTCGGTAGTGGTTAAGCTTTTATGGATCGTGGGGCTAAAGTAGCTATAAGGACTAATGCCGGCGGTAACTGCTGCAGCACTTTGTTCATAAAAACTGTTAGCAATCAATGGATCTAAAGGAATCGGCAAATTATCGATATTACTTGCCAAGCGGTTTTGGACATTGGTTTCTAAAGGAGTTGGCAAGCCCTCGACGCTGGTTTTTAATTGAATACCTGCTTTGGCGTTGGCAGTGGCTACATTATCTTTTTCCCACGGCCAATTCCATGCATAAGCGCAAGGAGTAAGGAATAATACGATACACAATAAATAACGATACATGAAATACAACTGAATTACGGTCCAAAACGCTTATGACTGATGGCAGCACCAATATGAATAATGATAAGGGCAATAATAACCCAAGCGATCGTTTGGTGATAAACAAAAAATAAATGACTTACGGCTTTGCTGTGATCAATAAATGGTAATGG
>CANCKG010000142.1 GCA_947378515.1 Gammaproteobacteria bacterium
AATACTTAATAATGAGGGCCTGACTTATGGGTAATAGTCAGGCCTTTAGGCCGGAGTGTTTTAGACTTGGAAGAGGTGTGCAAATCGAACAAGTCCGCACCTTGTGAAACCTTAGGCGTAGGCCGAGGTACGGTGCTCCTACCGCCCTGAAGGGCGGGGTTTCAAACCAGCTAAGGAATTTGGATGATGATCCCGACACCGATCTTCAACGAGACTCTGTTAGAATAGTCATTTCTATGAGCATTCAATAATTCGCTATGCAAACCAACAAACTCGGGATTTATTTGAGTAGAGTGATTTTTAAATTACTCTTAAGTTTCATACGCCATGCCGAAACTCAGTCACAAAAATATTGTTTTGCGCAATTGGCCACTAACTTTGCTATCAATCGCCATACCGGTTATTACAGTTCTGCAGAGTTAGAAAATTTTTATCTCAGCTTGGCCCAGCAATACCCCTGTAAAGCTAGCCAATGCACCCCAAAAGGCAACAGTTTTTTACATGTCTTTAGCTGTTGCTATCAAAACGGTGGTCATACGCGGATTGTCGAGCGATGGATTCAATCTTGTCCTTCAGAAGAAATCCACAGTGTGGTCTTAATAGCCCAAGCCGAAGAAGCTATTCCCAGTGCCTTAACTGATGCTATTCGTGAAAAAAATGGCCGTCTTTATGAATTAACTGTCGATGATGACATCACGAAAGCTTTGCAATTAAGATCGTTAGCACTCAATTATGAAAGAGTCATTTTACACAGCCATCCGCATGATCCTATTCCCTTGATCGCTTTTGGCACTGAGCAGTTTCCCCGACCCATCATTTTATATAACCATGCCGACCATGCTTTTTGGCTTGGCGTCAGTATTGCCGACTGTGTCTTTGATTTAAACACCAGTGGCGCCACCATCAGCAAAACACGACGCGATGTGCACCAAAGCCACATTTTAAATATTCCAATCGATCCGGCTCAACCCTCCATAGAAGATAAATGCCCGTTAAGACAACGCTACCAATTACCCCTGACTGCTAAAATTTTATTATCGATCGGCACGAGCTTCAAGTACGATTATGCCGCCAATTTTGATTTTATTCCTGTTGCCAGCAAAATTCTTAACCAACAAAGCGATATTCTTTTAATTGTCATCGGCCCTATCCCAACGCTTCCTAAATGGCAACAATTTGCCAAAAAATATCCAAGCCAAGTCATCATTCTCGACGCCATGCCTTATCCACGATTACAAGAATACATTATGATGGCCGATGTTTATTTGGATTCACCCGCTTCCAGTTTTACGGCTTTAATCGATGTGATTTACCGTGGTGTACCGGGTTTATTGCTTAAAAATTTTTGTCGACCGCAAGATTTTCAACTAAGAGCCGCCAGCATTTGCCAAAATGAAGCAGAACTCATTACCCGAACGGTGCAATTATTAAATGATGAATCCAGGAGACAGGCAGTAGCAACAGAATTATTAAGCCAATTACAACAAGATCATGGCATCACACACTGGCAAGCAAAGTTACAACTCTTATTAAAACAAGCGCCAAAAACACATACCATTCATCGTTTTAGCGACGTGGTCACTGTTCAGCCATTTGATATTCATACCTATAAAATCGCTAAAGCGTGCCACCAAACAACAGGGGTCAGTGTCGCGTTGATTCAATCGAACTTAAGGCCAAAAAATAGTGGTCAGCGTTGTTCTCAGAGCGTGAAACTCTTGCTCTATAAAGTGGCCAGTGTTTTATTAAAGCGCTTGTGATGCGTAAAAATCACGAATATGGTGACAGACTGTCAACACGTCCGCTGCCGTTAAATGCGGGCCTATCGGCAAACTTAGCACTGTTTTATGCATCAGCTCACAGATTGGCATTTTAATGTCGTGCATTTCTGCATAAGCGTGTTGCTGATGCGGTGGGACAGGGTAATGAATGAGCGTAGCGATACCCTGCTTCTGTAAATACGCTTGCAATGCATTGCGCTTCGCTGTACGAATCACAAACAAATGCCATACGTGCTGAGCGCGATCGATGACGGTCGGCAAGATAATCGGTAAATCGGCTAACTGCTGCAAATAAATAGCCGCCAATACCCGGCGTCGCTCAGTCCATTCATCTAATAGAGGCAATTTCACGTTCAAGACCGCTGCTTGCACTTCATCAAGTCGTGAATTGACGCCTTTCACGTCATTGTAATATTTCTTTATCGAACCATAGTTACCTAACTTACGTATTTTTTCAGCCAAGTTAGAATCATCGGTCGTCACCGCACCTGCGTCCCCCATAGCTCCTAAATTTTTACCCGGATAAAAACTAAAGCCAGCGGCATCGCCTAGCGAACCGGCCCGTTTGTTGTGATACATAGCACCATGTGCTTGGGCTGCATCTTCAAGCACTTTTAAGGAATGACGAGCGGCAATCGCTTTAATCGCCGCCATATCGGCGGCTTGGCCATAAAGATGCACCGCGATAATGGCTTTGGTGCGCGGCGTGATCGCCGCTTCAATCAAGCTAGAATCGATATTAAAAGTACGACTATCGGGTTCTACTGGAATCGGCGTTGCGCCTACATTCGATACGGCTAGCCAGGTGGCAATATAAGTATTGCTCGGCACCAGTACTTCATCACCAGGTCCAATGTCATACGCTTTTAAAATCAACTCTAAGGCTTCTAAGCCATTACCGACCCCGATGCAATAACGCGTGCCACAAAAGCTCGCAAAAGCACTTTCAAATTGGCACAATTCTTGACCCAAAAGATACCAACCAGACGCCATTACCCGACTAACCGCGCGATCTAAATCGGCTTGCAATTCGCAATAAGGGGCTTGTAAATTCAAAAAAGGGATTATCGTCATGGCCATTAAACACTCATGCTATGTAAAAATTCGACATAATCGCGATAATAATCGTTTTCAACATAATATTCCGACGCCAACACTAAACACGTGGAACCACTCGAAAAACCCTTTAATTCTCGCCAGACATTATTACTAATCAATAAACCCTGCCAAGGTTTATTTAACGTCACTATTTTTTTGTGCTGACCATCATCCAAATGCACGTCAAAACTCCCGCTTAGGGCAATCAATACTTGCGTTAAGTGTTTATGCGCATGGCCACCGCGCTCGGCAAAAGCCGGCACATCGTATAGATAATAAACGCGTTTAATTGCAAACGGAATATGGCAATTATTTTCAATAAATGATAAATTGCCGCGTTTATCGGTAATTTTGGGGAAATCAATAATAAAACAATCACTCACGGACATAAATTAGTTACTCATCGATGTGCAAGGAAAAATGCAAGTTATTGGGGTGTAAATTGATGTTATAAAAGGGATCATAACCCATATAATTCGGATTACGTTGGTATAAATGGTTTAATTCACGTTGCAAGCGCGCGGTTTTAAGCGCATCTTGATGATCATGACCACGTGAAATCGATTCATAATGCATTAAACGCACGGCTTGGCATACGACATTATATAAACCCGCCGTATGCAAACGCATACACAAATCCACATCATTGAAAGCCACCGGCAATTCTTCACTAAAACCACCGACAGCCATGAATTTTGCCCGTGTTAGCATTAAACACGCCCCTGTTACTGCTAACCAATTATA
>CANCKG010000143.1 GCA_947378515.1 Gammaproteobacteria bacterium
TTGTATCTATTCAGCACATTTACTACATTTTACGTAGAAGCTTGCTAGTGGCTCCTTACGCGATGGGGGATTTTAAGGGGGAGAATCGCGATTCTCCCCCTTAACATGCACTGCGTGCGGGTTTCCCGCGCACAGTGCTGAATAGATACGTCCAGTTTTTGTTAAAATTACATCACGGTACAAGCGGGGACGCCAATGACCGTGAAGTGATGTAGGGCGGCTTTTAGGTCAACATAAAGCCTCCACGTCTTATGGATAACTACTTTGGCGTAAAGTGGGCCTAGTGAGTAAAGGCCCTGTTCTAGCAAGATGAACACCCACAGGTGACATTTCTATCTTGCTGGGATAGGTGGCATTTCTAAATTGCCTTGACAGGGGGGGTATCAAAGGGTTCGGCAGAAGTTTTAGTGTAGTCGCTGCTATTTACAAATAATCGATGGCGTCGGAATAGAGATAGTAGTGTTGTAGACCGAGGTCGGCTAAGTGTTCAAAAGCATCAAGGGTTAACGAAGGCGGGCCACTGATATACGCATGGTGGTCCCGTAAATTGATTTGTTCTTGCTGAATGACTTTGTAAACAGAACCGGTTTTTCCCGTCCAAGAAGTAGGAATCGTATGACCAGTTAATACGGGTACATAACGAAAATGCGGTACATAACGATCCCATTGTAAGGCGAGCTCATGTAAATACAAATCATCGAAGTTTTTGGCAGTCCAATAGAGTGTCAATGGTTGACTCAATGGTTCGCTTAAAGCTTGTTCAATGATCGCTTTCAATGGTGCGAAACCAGTGCCACCAGCAATCATAATCGTTGGCATCGAAGGCACTGGGTGATAGAGGCAGTGGCCTTTGGCACCACGAAAATCGAGGCGCTGATGGGTGCGTAAATGATCGATTAACTTGACGGCATAGGGATTGTCGCTTTGATAGCGAAGATGCAATTGAATTTGACCATCACCCAAAGGAGCATTGGCAATCGAGAATGGCCTCGGTTCTTCATCGGGCAGTAACACTTCGAGGTATTGACCCGCCAGATAAGCCATGGTGATTTCGGTGGGCATCAACGTGGCTTCAAAGACTTGATCGTTTAACGCTTGTAAATTCAGTAATTGATACTGAAATTGACTTAGGTTATCGTTAGCGGGTAAACGAATGCCGGGGGCGTCGATGATTAAATCTGACCGCGGGGTGGCAGAACAAAATAGCGCTTGACCACTGGCTAATTCATCGGGCTCGAGTGTGAGACTATCGGCATGATAGTACGTAACGATACCTTCGAGGACCGTGCCTTCGCAAGTGCCACAAATACCTTCATGGCAACTATAGGGGATGAAATAATCTTGTCGCAAAGCCGCATCGAGGATAGTTTCACCCTCAATGACGATAAAGCTGCCGATGCGATCTTTTAAACGGACGGTAAAAGGCATAAAGAAATCAGGTACATTAAGATGGGAGTTCTATTTGTGGCTTTCTCAAGCAGTCATCCATGGATACAAGACCTGCCAGGCCATCCACTAGCCTGGCGTTCGCCGGCGAAAAGCAGTGCTTAAAAGTAAGTGCCCAGTAACCATCCATGGATGTTAATCCAGCCAAAGCTTCCATGCTTTGTCGTTTGTCAGCAAAAAGCGTTGCTTTTTGAATTCCTGACTTACCCCGGCTCACCCTTTCATTGCCTCGAAAAACTCTTCATTGGTTTTAGTGTTTTTTAAGCGTTCCAGCAAGAATTCCATTTTGCCAAAGTTTTCCATCGAATAGAGGAATTTACGCAAAATCCACATCTTTTGAATTTCATTGGCGGATGTCAATAAATCTTCGCGTCTCGTACCAGAGCGATCGATATCGATGGCGGGGAACATGCGCTTTTCGGCATAAGCCCGATTGAGATGCACTTCCCAGTTACCGGTTCCTTTGAATTCTTCGTAAATGACTTCATCCATCTTCGAACCGGTATCGATCAATGCGGTGGCGATAATAGTTAAGCTGCCACCTTCTTCAATATTGCGCGCCGCACCAAAGATCCGTTTCGGTCTTTGTAGGGCATTGGCATCGACACCACCGGTTAACACTTTGCCAGAAGAGGGGATGACAGTATTGTAAGCGCGCGCAAGCCGAGTGATTGAATCAAGCAAAATAACCACGTCATGTTTGTGTTCGACTAAGCGTTTAGCTTTTTCGATCACCATTTCAGCGACTTGCACATGGCGCGTTGCGGGTTCATCAAAGGTACTGGCGACCACTTCGCCTTGGACCGAACGTTGCATTTCCGTCACTTCTTCAGGCCGCTCATCGATCAACATCACAATCAATTTACATTCAGGATTATTGTGGGTAATCGATTGGGCGATGTTTTGCAGCATCATGGTTTTACCGGCTTTCGGTGGCGACACGATTAAACCGCGTTGACCTTTACCCATCGGCGCTAATAATTCGATGATCCGGGCGGTTAAATCTTCGGTGCTGCCATTGCCGCGTTCTAAATGAATACGCTTATTCGGAAATAACGGGGTAAGATTTTCGAATAGAATTTTATTCTTGGTTGTTTCAGGTGAATCGTAATTAATTTGATCGACTTTAAGCAGCGCAAAATAGCGTTCACCTTCTTTGGGTGGGCGAATTTTACCGCTGATGGTATCACCAGTACGTAAGTTAAAGCGACGAATTTGACTCGGTGACACATAAATATCGTCGGGACCTGCCAGGTAAGAACCCTCGGCGCCGCGCAGAAAGCCGAAGCCATCTTGCAAGATTTCTAAAACGCCATCACCATAAATATCTTCGCCTTTTTGGGCATGAGCTTTTAGAATGGTAAAAACGATGTCTTTTTTAGGGCAGCGAGCCATGTTTTCCAGGCCCATTTTGTCAGCCAGCGTTAAAAGGTCGGTGACAGGGGTTTTTTTTAGTTCGGTAAGATTCATAGGAGTAATTATTTAAGGTCGAAAGATTGGGGTAATCATTGTTATAAGAGGTAGATGTGGCGATGGTGGCTTATAGGACAAGATATGCGTTTTTTGAAGCCTTTTGCTAAAAGGTTCGCTAAGATTAGCACAGAGTATTTTTTAATGTCAATAAAAAATTTCTAGTGGTAGTTAATTAGGTCGGTGTTCAGGTGGTTGAAAAAATCTAGTGAAAATTTGCATAGTATATTACTATTATAGCCAGTGGTTTTTTAAAATGATTACTTTTTAAAGGATAAGTTATGTCTGATTTTTGTGCGCCAAAACCAACGATCGCTGAAGGCAGCCCCAATGTTTTAGGCGCTTGGAAACTCGTGTCTTATGAAGTCGTCGTTAAAGAAACGGCTGAGAAATTGTACCCCATGGGGGATCACCCGATCGGCTATGCGATATTCACCGCTGAGCCGCGTGTTTGGTTTATTTTGACCGGCGATGGGCGTAAGCCAGCTACGACAGATCAAGAGCGAGCGACACTGCTCAATACCTTGGTCTCTTATACGGGCAAGTACCGTTTGGAAGGTGATAAATGGATCACTACCGTCGATGTAGCCTGGAATGCTTCATGGGTTGGTACCGAACAAGTGCGTGATTTTATTTTAACGGGTGATCGTCTTCAAGTCTTTACCCCCTGGCGAGTCGCACCGAATTGGTCGGAAATAGGTT
>CANCKG010000144.1 GCA_947378515.1 Gammaproteobacteria bacterium
AAGCATTGTTTTAACCACGTAGCTATTAGCGGGTGCGCATTTGGATTACCTTGAATTACTTTGTAAAAGGCGCTGACATGGGCTAACGTGTCAAAAAGTGGCTTTGGTGCGGGAATAATAGTTGTCATAATGGGGTCGGTATTGCTTTAAATATACGCCATTATAGAGTCTGATTTAATATCCTGCAATAGACATTACAGGATTATTAAGAGCTGTGGACAAAAGCAAATTCAAATAATAACAAGGTTAAGCAATAGGTTCAGTTTCCTTTTCAGTTCCTTGCGATTCGTAGCTTTGACTGCTAACATGCTGGCGGCCACTAACTAAAGGATTAAATTATGACTATTAAATTAGCCCTGCACTCCTATATTACGCGTTTATTTCAACTTGCTTTAGCTTTGGTTCCAGCTTTTACCGGGTTGTTTGCCGTCATGAATAATCTGGAAGATGCTAAATCAACCATAAGTTTGGTAATCGACCCTCTGCTTAGCATGAATAATGTCAGGCCTGAATTCATTCACTCTTGGCGTGCCATTCATTCACCTAGCCTTCTGAGCGTGGCGTATTTTGGCATGACTAGCGCCGAATGTATGGTCGGAATATTAGCTTTGATTGGGATCATCAAAATGTTATGGGCATTTTCAGCTGATCATCAATCGTTTAGTCAAGCAGTGGCTTGGGTAAGAGCTGCCTGTGTGTGGGGGGTTTTAGTCTGGGGCTTAGGCTTTTACACGATGGGCGGTGATTTCTTTTTAGCTTGGCAAAATCCAAATCTTAGCTCACTCCAAACTGATGGCTTGAATTATGTTTTAATGATGGCAGTCCCTTATGTGTTTTTCAAATTACATGAATCATCAGATACGATTTAATTTATCTTTTTCTGCTTTACTTCATGCTTAATTGTATTATCAGGTGTGTAGTTTCTTCATTTACCTAGAAAGATACTCATGGAATTCACTGTCAAACCTTTCGTTTTGTTGCTGAGTTTAACGAGTAGTAGCCCACTGGCTTATTCACAAACACCTAACTTCGATATTGACGCCCTAGTAACGAAAATCAATCGCCAAACGCAAGCGTTAGAACAGCAAGTCAGTCAATTAAAATGTGAAGTAAAACGCTTACAAACGGCTCAAATTAAAAAAGCACCCATTGCCGTCACTGTGCCATTACCCGTGTCAGAGGATACAGAAACTCGTATTAGCCCAATCGGCGCACTATTAGCCAAGCAAAGTATCGTTACTATCGCACCATACGTTGGAATACTCTCACAACTGGATGCTAGTGATACCATCGCGGCTCAAGCCAATTATAATCTCGATCAAACTTTACTCGTTTATAATGAAGCGCTCGTTAGTACCGCTAAAAATGATCATATTACCATATCCGATAGCCCATCCCTGGTCTTAAGTGGCGAAATCGCAAGTCAAGTCTATGGCAGCAAAACCTATTCTGGCCCCAATACCAGCGATATTGATTTAACCATCGCTGAATTGTTTGCGGCTGTTCGCCTCAATAGTTGGATCGCGGGTTTAATTACCCTCAATTACAATGATGCCCCGCCATCCGATAATGAGCAACGCGTTAGCAATTCCAGCTTTAGTGTTAACCAAGCTTTTGCGACAATTGGTAATTTTTCAGTCAGTCCATTTTACATGACTGTTGGTCAGCGCTACCTCCCCTTTGGGCATTACAATTCGTTCATGATCAGCTCTCCGCTCGATGATACGATGTTTCAATTATTAGAACGTTCCATATTATGGGGCTACACCAGCCAAAACACCACTGCAGTTATTAAACCGTATGCGACAACTTTTATCTTTAAAGATGATACTAATGCTGGGGGAGGAGGTGATAATGTCAATAATATGGGTGTCAATCTCGGGGTCTTTTTAACTGTATCCCCTAATATTTCGGGTGAAGTAGGTGTAAGCGGCGTCGCTAATGTCGCCGATGGCAATGGCTTCCAACGCACTGGATTGACGACTTTTCCTGGCTTCAGTATCAGTGATATCACCACCGCTAGCAACACGTCAGTCAATGGTGAAGATTTAAGCCGCAAAGTGCCCGGCTTTAATGCCTATGGCAGTATTGGCACCAGTGATATCATGCTCATTGGCGAATATACCGGCGCCACTTCAAGCTTTGCAGCAGACAATTTAACCTATAATGGCCATGGCGCAAAACCATCGGCCATGCATACGGAAGCGGTTTACTTGTTTAATCTAGCCAATTTCCCGTCTAATGTAGCGGTCGGTTACGATCACACTTGGCAAGCACTGGCGTTAAACATGCCCCAACAACGGTATATTACCGCACTAAATATGACTTTTTGGCGTAATACTGTCACTAGTTTTGAAGTTAATCGGTGGATTAATTATGCTAAAGGGGATATTGCTACCGGCATGGATTCACCGGAAATTCAAGTCACCGGCCATTATCAAACCAATATAACTTTACAATTTTCCGTTTATTTTTAGTAGTGTATTCATTCAGCACCTATGCTACGGACAAGTATTATTAATACGCGCGGTAAATTAATATCAGCTCATCCATTTAACGAAGTTCCACAATGTAGATACTCACGAGCCAACATTCACTAATGTATGTAAATATGACCAGAGATCGCTGGCGATCAAACCCCGCTGCCCCAACGCTTGTGCGGCTAAATCACCGGCTACAGCATGTAAACAGACACCGCATTGCGCGGCTTTTGCCAAATCAAAGCCTTGGGCTAATAATGCACCAATCACGCCTGTTAAGACATCACCCATGCCGGCGGTTGCCATACCAGGATTGCCTTGATAGCAAATACTGAGTGACTCAGCAGAACTCACCAAAGTCCCCGCCCCTTTCAATACTGCAACCCCACCATAGCGCTGCTGAAGTTGCTGTACCGCATCCACACGATTCGTTTGAATCTCGTTGACACTGCAGGCTAATAAGCGGGAAGCTTCACCCGGATGGGGCGTTAAGACCCACTGATCGCAATGACATGGTGCTTGCTGCGCTAATAAATTTAAGGCATCGGCATCGATGACCAGAGGTTTTAAAGTCGTGAATGCCAGCGCCAATAACTGCTGCGACCACGTGGTTTGACCTAGCCCAGGCCCGATGACAATGACGCTGGCTTTCGCCAGCTGTGGCACTAAATCAGCAGGATCATCGACACCATGCACCATTAATTCTGGATAATGACTACTGATTCCTGCGCAATGGGCATGGCGTGTTGCGATAGAGACTAAGCCCGCGCCACAGCGTAAAGCCGCCATGCCGCTCAAAATCACCGAACCCATCGTGCCTGAAGCACCGCCGATGATCAACACATGACCAAACGATCCTTTGTTGGCATTTCGTGTTCGTGGCGCTAGCTGAGACGCAAAGCTCACTAAATGAAGCGCTGTTGGCTCACTCATTTAATGAATCTCAGCGACCATCGCGGCTGTGCCATAGCATAACACTTCGGTCGCGCCACTGTTATTAGTGCTGCCCAGCGCTGAACTGTCATAACGTACGCAGATAATGGCATTCGCGCCCATCGATTGAGCATGCTCGAGCATCGCTAGATACGCTTCTTGGCGCGCACTCTCACACATTTCCGCATAACTGCTATTTTGACC